>DAOTXB010000714.1:0-3510 GCA_034435575.1 Anaerolineae bacterium | reverse complement strand
CACATCGTCGGTTATTTGGGCATTCGTTGTCAGGGAAACCTGTGAGGTCATCGGCTTGGAGCGAGATACATCCCACACGAAAAACGGCGCTTTACGATGCAACACGATGTCCAATGTCCAGACCAGACCAAGCGCCATCAACGCGGCGACTACCGGAAACGCCACCACATGCCGGGTCGAAACAGACGGATCGATCAAGGCGCTGTTCCCGAGCACACTCAAGCCAAACCAGAATAATAGCGCGGTTACGCCCGCATTGCGCCGGAACATGCCATAAAGCGCAAAGCCCAGACCGAGCAGAAACATCGGCACAAAGATGGGCAAGATTAAGCCGAAATCACCGCCATAATGGATGAATGTCTCGAATCGATTGATATAAAAGAGGAATGACCGCGACAAATTATTGACGTAATCCGTCACCGCGCCCTCGGTGTCTCCGGTCACCAGACCTTCCCAGAAAGTACCGTCTAACCCGCTAAATGCCATGCGTCCGGTGGGGTTACCCGTCCACGAAATCACGTTGTAATAAACGGGGATGATGAAAATTGTCGCAGTCACACCGAGCAGGATAATGTTACGTCTACGCTCCGGTGTGATCTGGCGCTTCCATACAAACCACATGACCCACAAGACCCACAGCACCAGCAAAATGGGGAAGATCAAACGCCCGCCCTCATAAAAATAAGGCACTAGCCCCAACGATGCCCCGCCAAGCACATAATCCATCCGGCGATTGGTGCGTAGCCCGCGCAAAATGAATGCCAGCGCTAAGGTACCGAACAGCGGATCAACGATGTTGTTGAGCGCCAGACTGCTAAAGTGGATATGTGGCGGAAAGGTCGCCAGTAAAAACGCGCCTGCCAGTGCCACCCGTCGATCCAACACCTGACGTAACAACCACCATAACGCGATTACGTTCAATGTGCCGACAACCCCACTCATCGCACGGATGCCTGCCAGATCGCGCCCAAAAAATGCGATGGTGATGCTTTCAAAAAAGGAGAAAATGCGCGTAAATGGCACGATGTTGGTCATCGGGCGCAAAATCGGGTTTTCGGGGATTTCGTAAAAGTGCGCGACATGAGAGATGAAGTTCAGCTCATCGACGAGAATTTGTAAGCGTGTGTCTAGCTCCCACCAGCGGATAAACAACGCAAACGCTGTGATGCCGAGCAGAAGCACCCATTCGAGGCGTATGATCGGCTGATGAGCGATGGTGGTGTTCGTCGTGCGTTGGGCGCGCGGCGTGTAGCCTAATCCAAACACGGTCAGGCTCATACCGGTAAATAAGATCACCAATTGTTCGCGGTAATGTACCTTTTGTAAGGCGCTGATTTTGAGCACTTCCGCGCTCATCTCCATCGCGATGAACAACAACCCGATGCCGATAAATACAATATAGGGGCGTAATCCCCAGCGATGTAAGCTCGTGGGTGCAGAGACGGGGGATCGTGTACGCATCATGGTGGCGACGGTTGAATCATCCTCGCGCAACCAGACCGCAATCAATAAAAAGCCAATACCACCGATCAGGGTGAGGAGTGCGCGTCCAACCTCAGGTGTGAGGGGGAAAACCGCATCTGGATTCGGACGAAAATAATAGGCGGATAGGCACATCAACCCCACGCCGACCAGCATAAACACACGCGGATGTGGGATGGGTAGTTGTCGCCCGCTAGATTTAAAGGTGTGACTGACCGTTTGTATTAAGCCCCACCCATAGCGCCAAACGCCGATGCTTAACGCCATAATGAGCGATCCAGCAAAGATCAGCGCTGGAAATGGGGACGGCAAAATCAACGCCAGACCAATCAGTGTGGCGGTGAATATCAGCATCGCCCAGCGTATCGCGGGTGATTGGCGTGGGGGTGTTGTGGATGGTTCGGTCATGCTCTATCGACGCATTGTCTCATTTAGCTTCGGGTCAGGCAATAATTAGCACATTTTAAGCTGATACCATGATACTGCACATCTTTAATGCGTATAATTAAATGTTGTCATGATCTGTTGATAACTATGAGGAGCGTAAATATGCTAAAAGCATTTACAGGTGACAATCGTTTTACAAATCTCAGGCGCTTTAATATTGTGGCGGGTATTGCCCATGCCATCCAAGTGGTGCTGATGCTGGTGCTTGCAAATGACCAGACCTTCCCGATTACGACAGCATTTTTAGAATTTAACGAAAACACACAGACGCTATTGCCCGCACAAGATACCTTGTTTGACCTGCCGCTGGTCTACCTTGTCGCGTCATTTTCTGCGTTGAGTGCCATCGCGCATTTTATCATCGCCTTTCCGGCTTATGACTGGTATGTGCAGAGTTTAGAAAAACGTCGTAACCCCGCCCGTTGGATCGAATATGCGTTTTCATCCTCCATCATGATTGTGGTCATCGCCATCCTTTTTGGTGTCTATAACATTGCTACACTGGTGGCGATTGTGGGTGCGAATGCGGCGATGAACCTATTCGGTTGGGATATGGAACTGCTCAACGATCAAGAATCGGACAATATCGACTGGAAGCCGTTTATCTTCGGTTCGATTATCGGGCTAATTCCCTGGATCACACTCGGGATTTACTTCGTTGGTACCATCAACGGTAACGAAGTTCCTGCGTTTGTGTTCACCATCTTTATTCTGGTGTTCGTGTCGTTTAATGTTTTCGCCATTAATATGTGGCTCCAGTACAAGAAAGTCGGTCCCTGGAAACATTATTTATTCGGGGAAGCGACCTATATTATTCTGAGCCTTGTCGCCAAATCTATACTCGCATGGCAAGTTTATGGCGGGGCGCTTAATCAACCTGTATAGCGCTGATCCCATAATTGACGGGTAATTTGTGCATGCCCCACATGCACTGATGTATGTTCGAGCGCGTGGAGTAACGACCAGCCCAGCGAAAATTGGCGCAGTTCGTTGCTCCCGGGCGTGATCGGTCTGCCGGGTGCGGGGCACATCTGTGCGAGATCGCTGATGCTCAAGTTTTCCACCACGCCACGACTATACCTCAGGCTATCTTTGAGTATCGCCTTCAATGCCTGATCGCTATGCCCTTTTGCGGCGAATTCTGCGTCGCGGTCACGATTAGAAACATCCCCAACACACACATCACCCACCCAATAACGCGCCGCGCCGACCACATGCACCACCAGCACACACAGGGAATTCATGTCAGCGCCCGGCACCCAATCCAGCGCCTCTTGGGGTAAGCCACTCACGGCTGTTTCGAGGTCGTCGTACATATCGCCTAAGCGTTGCATAAAATCTTGGTAAAATCGCTCCATAATATCGTACCTTTCTGGAATTTAGAGCAACGATTTACTCATCATCGACAGGTTCAAATTCAATCGATATCCGGCGCGGGATATGGCGCTGTTTGTCCTTATATAAGCGTGTGATCCGTCGTCTGGGTGTTTTGACCTGTGCGCGTAACAGGGTTTGCAGGAGAATTTTTTCAATGGCATCAAGTGTGTCGTGTAAGGTGATGATCTCACGATTATCCTGTGG
>DAOTXB010000713.1:0-10424 GCA_034435575.1 Anaerolineae bacterium | reverse complement strand
GCTGACGAACTCGCGTAATATTTTGAAGTTAGGTTCCAGTCATTAACTTTGAAAACTTGGATGACATTATCAGTTGCACAATACAAATATCCTCCGTTTGGATTAAACGTTATTGAACGTATATCGCTATTCAATTCTATCTCGTGCAACACATCATTTAATTTATAGTCAAATACTTCAATTACAGTATCCGTTTTTGCAAATGCTAAGATGTTTTTGTAGGGATGAAAAGCCAATGAATTACTAAACCTAATACCTAAATTCTTGCCAATCCATTTTTGCTTTTGATCAAAATTCCACACTTGAAGGCTATTAGTACCAGCTTCAAATAGTTTGTCTTCCTTAGTTATTACTGCAAAATACTTGCCATCAGGTGAAAACTTAACGTTGGTCGTGTGAGGAGATAGTTTAAAAGCGTCTCGAGTGGTCATATTGGGCAAATCAAAATAGTGAACCATACCAAGGGCATTGATTGTAAGAAGGGTTTCACCACTGGGGTGCAGAGCGGAACATGTTATGGGTTGTGTTGGGGGCACACTCATGGTGAAAATGACTTGATCTAAATCTGAAATAGAACGAATTTCTATACGGTGTCTTCCACCGATAACGAAGAATCTGTCATCATGATCTACCAAAATTGTACTGGAGCGAAAATTGATGTCTGATACAGGTATTGATCTCAAAGGATGTTTATTGTCTGTAGATTTCGACCAGTCCCATAACCATGGCTTTCCGTTAGCTGAAAGGTAAAGGACGGTCCTTCCATTGTTGATGAATTCGACCTGCCAAATTTGAGTACTAAATTTATCGATTGTGACAATTGAGTCTCTAGAGACTGTATTACCTATACGTAAGCTATTTTCAAATCCTGCACTACTAAAGTACGAGAAGTAATTTGTAGATTTACTTGCAGATAAGTCAGAAACTTCGCCATCAAATGTATATTGGTACAGATGCTTCCAATTACGTGTATCCCAAGACCATACTCCACCTTGTCCGTAAGTGAGTAGCTGTTTTGAAAGCTCATGAAAATCGAGCTTCCAAATAGGTAATTTCAGGTTATTATGCTCACTATGATGTTCTAGCTTCGCCATGATCTTATTAGATTGCACGTCAACGATCCAAACCATCGTACGATTATTTACGATTGCGAGATATTGACCTGTGGGATCGTATTCAACACAACTTATGTCTACATACTCCGACAAAATATCAGCACATAAAACAACTTTTTCTAATTGTCCGGTTTCTGTATTCCAATGCATTAGATTGCCGTCTCTTGAAGATGAGATCATAGTGCTTGCTTGGGGAGCAAATGTGACATGACTTACTGATTCATGCTTAAGTCTGTAGAGCTCCTTGAAAGTCTTCACATCAACCAATACGATGTTGCTGGATTGCGTGATGTAAGCGACTAAATCATCATTTGTGAAAAGCCCGATAATACTCTCATTGGTTTCAACTCTCTTTTCTTCAGAATATGGGGTTTGAGAAGTATTCCAAAGCACTAAATAACGATTACCTACACTAACAATATTTGAACTTTGCAGTCCTAATACCTCTTGAACTGGCTCTGAAATAACTTGAACATGCGTTAATTTGTTGTCGTTCAGATCAATTTCCCAGGTGCTGTCGCCATTCACACCTACAGCAACAAGGTTTCCAGTCTTATTATTCCATGTTGATGAGATAACCGTACCTAAACTGCTCTGTGCCACCTTTTTCATTTAGAATCTACCCTTTAATAGCACGGCGGAAGATGGGCATGAACGAGAGCAGAGTCAGCACAACGATCACCAGTGTAAAGCGCGTACCCTTGTGTATTGTTCCAGCAAATCACCCATCGCGCTGTAATTGTTCCACGTAAGAAACAATCCCCGCCATGGTTGCTTTTGGAAGCACATAATTTAGTATCGTAGCAGTTTCATCAGCCGTTCTGCGAAAGAGCGCGATAGCCGCAAACAATGCCCGCCAACTATCAGCTGAGTCAAAATGACCAAATACTTCGTGTAAGGATGTCCAGATGTCATCAGTAACCCAATGTTTCATCGCTTCACCACGATACCATGTATCTACGTCGGCATGTGCATGGGCATGCCATTCCAACATTTGGAGTAAGAATTTTTGTTCAATACAGTTAGCCCATTGTACTGTCCATAAATGACCACGTTTAAGCTGTTTGGCAATCAAGATTACCCCATAGAAGAAGGATTCAACGCATTCAACAAATGCTGTTTCAGAGGGTGGCTGATAGGATGGGCTACGAGGTGGTGGTAGTTTAGCGACGTATCCATCCCGATCCAATAGTATCTTATAACCCCTCTGTTGATCTGTCCACAACTGCTGTCTCTCTACGATTTTCTCCAAGTCCGCTACCGTATTGATCGACAGGTGGAGTGAGTGTCCACCATGATACATAATAAGCCATAGATTTGTTTTAGCCTGTCTCTCTCGGATGACCATCCATAATGGTGCATATTTACGTAGCCAAGCAAGATACTGATCACCGTCTGGATCGGTGACAAAGAGTTGAATATCACGATCCGAGTACTTGTCCGCAGGGCGGACGGTTCGCGCGGCAGAACCAGTCAGTATAATTGCTCGACACATCTCCGTTTTTTCAGCATAGTGCACAAAGTCCTGCACAAGTGTATCAAGAAATATATTGGTACTCAGCACGGCGTTTCCCGTCATTACTCAATAGGCATCATCGGAAGTATATCATGCCGATGTAGAATGTAATCTTCTGTGACAGCATCGCACTGACACGTATTTTTAGCTATAGATAATCACCGCGCACGGAAGCATCCAACCCTGCGTTGATAATCATCTGCGCGATGTTCACCCGCTTCGCCCATTGGTCGATGCTTTCTAGCAATATGCGCTATGCCTCCATCTGATGGTGATGGTAATGTGAGCGTGATGATGGTCAGTGGAGGTTCATTTTGGTTGTTTGATATGATAATATCCCTCGGATAAACCGTATATTTCCAAGGTTTTAAAGGGTCAGGATGGTTGACAAAATTTCTGGACGCGTGTTATACTGCCACATGATAGTAAAAATTAAACGAAAGAAGGGTTTCTATGGCGATTGTTTATGGATTTGCAGAAGTTGAAGGCGGTTGCGTCTGATTGCTGTAGCATAACGCCGATTCACCCACAGTCTAAATCCCTGGTTTGAATCATTTTGTGTGGATAACAGCTGTTATCCCTGCATTGACCGATACTCTGCACGATAGTGTATGATTATGGTCATCACCTTTTTGCCACAGTAACAGGCGTACCCGCACCCCTCGCCCTGAGGGATAGGCGTGCGTTTGGGTGGCTGTTTGGATTCACTCTCCCCCCAATTTCTCGCACATTGACATACACACTACGTTAGCCTTCATTTGATTCGGCGAGTGATAGTGACAAGCATACATTTATAATCTGCGAGACAACACAAAATATCATGCAAATTCGAAAACAAAATGACAATGACGTGTCTCATAGCGTCATGCTCCATAATACGCTTTTTCCAGAAGACCCCATCACGGAAAAGTTACTCCTAAATATGAAACGGCTCCGTAGCGACTTCTGTCACTATGGTGATTCGTTGGGCGAAGTTGATGGTCAGGTGGTCGCGTCTGCGTCCTATTATCAGAATAGCGGGAGCTATCACCCGAACCGCTTCGGGTTAGATATCAAAGTGTTAAAAGAATATCGCAATCAGGGCATTGGCACAGCGATGTACGAACATCTGTTGACGATGCTGGCACCGTTTGACCCGCGTCAATTGCGTGTATACACTCGTTCTAACCGTAAAGAGGCGCTTCGCTTTTTGGAAAAGCGCGGATATACCGTCTATTCTGAGATCGCATTCTCCACATTGTATGTGCCGGATTGCGATTTAAGCCAATTCGACGGTTTGCACGAAAAAGTACAAAAAACGGGTGTGGTCATCACCACTCTGAGCGAACGCCTACAAAATGATCCTGACATTTATCGCAAAATCTACGATGCGGACTGGGAAATTTCCCGCGATGAACCCGGTACTGAGGATGATACACGTACACCTTTTGACGAATTTATAGGCTGGATGCAGTCGGATAATTTGATACCGGAGGCGTACTTCATCGCCCATCATAATGATGATGTGGTCGGTTCGTCGTTTGCCGTCGCAACCGCAGAGGACACCGTGTTACAAACCGGATTCACTGGCGTGAAACGTGCGTATCGTCGTAAAGGAATCGCCACCGCGATGAAGGTCGCTGTGACGCAATACGCCAAGGATAATGGCTTCACGCACATTCGTACAAGCAACGAGGTGAGTAACCGCCCAATGCTGGCGATTAACGAGCTACTCGGTTATGAGCGTAAACCGTCGCAACTATCCTATGAGTTGACGCTCGCGCCGTTAGAAGACGCGCCGACAGCAACCGAAGAGCACGCATAATGACCGCCTTACCAGAAATATACAGCGAACGACTCACCATCAGGCAATTGACACTGAGTGACCTCGACGCGACGTTTCAATTTTCGCTTGATGCGGGCTGGGTTATTGATTCACAATCAGCGCGTGATGCCCATGAGAAATGGCTGACGTGGACAGTGATGAATTATGATGCACTAGCATCATTGATGCAACCGCCCTATGGAGAACGTGGCATCACCCTCAAAGATGGGACGCTTGTCGGCATGGTCGGTGTAGTGCCGGTACTGCTTCCATTTGGCATTCTCCCCTATTATCGTGACCGTAACATTGGCACTCTGCATACCTCTATGCCGGAAGTGGGTTTGTTCTGGTCGGTGGGCAAGGTGCATCGTGGTAACGGTTATGCAACAGAAGCCGCCCAAATGCTCATCACACAACTCTTCGCGCAATTTCAGTTACAGCGTATCGTCGCCCAGACCGATCATGATAATCACCCTTCACAACGGGTCATGCAACGCCTAGGCATGACGATCAACAAGAATCCAAATTCTGATCCTGTTTACGTACAGGTAGTCGGCATTTTAGAAAACGTACAGCACAACACCCACATGGAGAACAAAGACAGTGAATAACTATAATCATTATCTGGATGACGACTATAAAGACTATGAGTCCGAGTTCAACCCGCTAGAATATGACCGTAAAGCGCGGCGCAAACGTAAAAAAGCCGTGAATCATGAGCCGAAAATGACCCGCGAGGAGATTATCGAGGAAATCGCCGCTGATACGGATGAGGTGAGCCTTGGCTTTGAGACGACGTATAAGCCTGGCATCTTTGAGGAAGGCTGGTTGTTGCAATCGCTGAGGACGTTCTTTGATCGTAAGCTGATTACGGACATTGAAGCACAGGTTAAGGGCGGTAAAGAGGCGAGTGTGTATCGGTGCGAGGCGAATCGTGAAAGCACTGGTACGGCATATCTGGCGGCGAAGGTCTACCGTCCCCGTCAATTCCGCCAATTGCGGAACGATCAAATGTATCGTGAGGGGCGCTCTATCCTCAAAGCCAACGGCGAAAAGCTCGACGGGCGCGATGATCGTATTATTCGCGCTATTGGCAAAAAGTCGGCATTTGGTGAGCAGGTCGCGCATACTTCTTGGCTGACTTATGAGTATGTTACGCTGGAAAAGCTCTACGACCTCGGTGCAGATGTGCCCAAGCCCCACGCCGCCGGAGAGAACGCCATCATCATGGATTATCTGGGGGATGCCAACCTTGCCGCGCCCGCCTTAAACGCGGTCAAGCTCGACCATGACGAGGCAAGACGATTGTTCAAACGGGCGATCTGGAATATCAATCTGATGTTGCAAAATGACATCATTCACGGCGATCTTTCTGCCTATAATATTCTGTATTGGCAGGGAGACATCACGCTGATCGACTTCCCGCAGGTGACCGACCCGAATAGTAACAGTAATGCCCGTATGATCCTTGAGCGCGATTGTGTGCGTGTGTGTGAATACTTCGCAAGTCAGGGGGTGCAGAGTAACCCTAAACGCATGGCGAATGCGCTGTGGGAACGATACTTTGGTATTGATCCCGAACAATTCGCGGCGGATATGTCCCGCTTTGAGGTTGAAGAAGAGGATTACGACTACGACGATACAGACGGCTACGCTGGCGACTACGACTACTAAGGTTTTCATAATAAGGATGATGGAGTGTACATGCCGTCATCCTTATCTGTGCCACTAATGCCCACCATGATGGGCATTCAGAACAGCATCTATCGCACATCGGTTGATTTCCGCGAGAGTGGGGTTGGACTGCACATAATAGGGATAGGCAATCACGCCCACCGAGAGCGCCCAGCCTTTGCCCCGTGCCCATGTTGCATCATCGACGTTTAGGGTTTGCCGGAATATCTGACGCGCTTCCGTGTTGAGCAGATTCCACGCCACCAGCAAATCACAGGCAGGGTCGCCCATCCCAAGACAGCCAAAATCAATGACCGCGCTGATCGTGCCGTGCTGGACGAGCAAATTACCCGCCTGAATATCCCCATGAAGCCAGACAGGTGCTTTATCCCAGACAGGTGCGTTAAGGGCAATCTCCCATATGTCGATGAGCGCTTGCGTGTCCCATCGGTCACCCAATGTGGCGATGACTGCACGTGTTTGTGCATCACGATTTGCTAACGGCACACCCCGATGTCCATTGTGTGATCCGGGGGGCAGGCTACCATCAGCAGGGATGTGTTGCAAGGCACGGACAAATTGCGCTAAAAGCACCGCATTTTTGTTATGATTGACAATGTTTTCAACGGTGGCGGTCTCTCCTGTTAGCCACGGGTACACCGACCACGCGAAGGGATAACCTGCGCCGGAATTACCTTTCGCTAATGGTACCGGCACGGTCAACGGTAGTTGTTGGGCAAGAACGGGTAACCATGTATGTTCTTTGTCAATACACCCGGCGGCACCTGCGATGCGCGGTAAACGCACCATCATTGTCTCACCTAAGCGAATAATGACGTTATCCGTGCCCGTGTTGTTGATGGTGGTTAATGGCAAATCTGCCCATTGTGGGAACTGTGCCCGTAATAATTTTTGCACGAGCGCAAGATCAATATCTACCTCGTCGTGATGTAATTTTTTGATTGCCATAAACCCACACAAAAATGCATTCAGCGCAAGATAATATCATGACTCTACTGACGATAATCAGGGGTTGTCAACCATAGGTTAGGTTGTCAACTATATTGCGTATTATCACACTGGACTGTGTAAAATGAGGTAGACAAAAGCTGAAAATCTGTACAGGAGTTCACCATAGTGTCCATTATCCTCGCGCTTGCATGGCGACTGAATGCCGACGACATCACACGCTTTGAGACACTGTTGCCCTTTCTCGCCACACTATATGACGGCGTGTCCATTGCCAGCCCGCCCACCGATGATGAGGCGTTGATTGCGCCGGTACAGGCGCTGACTACATTGCCGATCAAATTGCGTATCAGTGCGCGTGGTAACGAAAATCGGCGGTATTACACGCTCCAACAGGCGTTAACCTTCGATGATGTGTCTCATGTGCATTATTGTGACGGCGATCATGCGCTTGCTCGAATGGAACGCGACCCCGATGATTGGAAAGCCATCGTCGACGCGCTACAGCATACCGATTGTCTGGTCATCGGGCGCTCAGAAGCGGTGTTCGAGTCGTATCCACGCCCATTGGTGGGAACGGAGCGAATCATCAACCGGGTCGCGTCGCATCTCGTCGGTCAGGCGGTTGATCTTGGCGTGGGGTCGCGCGGATTCAGCCGGAAAGCGGTGGAATTTTTGATGCAATACGCTTCACCGGAAACACACGGCATCGCCACTGATTCCGAATGGGTGGTGTTGTTGTATCGTGGCGGTTACGCGCTAACCACTTATGTCTCTGATAGCGCCATTTATGAGGTAGTGAGCGAAGCACAGCGTCAATTGCTGGAAAGTGCCGAGCAATGGGCAAAGCGGGTAAACATCGCGCAGATGATCATCAAAGCGGGGTTGGATGCTTCCGTGCGCGGTGATTTGCCGGAACAATAGGTATATGTACAATGAGGGTGCGTGGTTTACTCTGGTGATTGTCGCGCTGATTGCACGGATGCGGGCAATCATGTCCACAACAAGCACATTCACTGACCCGACATTCCACGATCTCATCCGGAGATTGGCGCTGGAGGCTCTTACTGACAATGCCCCTTCTTCGATCCACGTTTCGCTTTTTTCTTGGGCATAAGGTTGGCTTTGTCTCATTGGCTGGGTGGCACAGATGAGTTACGGGCGGTCTTGTCTGGCTTGATCTCTAATAGCTCGCTTGAATGCATCCATTTGTGCTTCCAGCGTGGCAAGCCGTTTTTCCAGCAACATATATCCCTCAATGAGATCGACTTTATCCAACTTTTCCAGTTCTTGACGGCGTTTTCGATCTCGGTTCATGGTTCCAATATACCTAATTCACCAATTTTTACCTTATCTCATGGATATTGGTGGGTTTTGCATTTTGACCATGAATAATCCCATTCCTACATGGCGAAAATAAATGATGGGAGAAGGCATTTTTGTCGTCCGCGTAGCCGTCTATCGTGTTGTAAAGAAAATCACAGATAGGTGAATGGATGCACCATTTGTGCGATAACGTATAAATTCCGCCCCTCAACGCGTCCATAAGATAAAGGGAAACAACGATTTAAGGACTAAACATGCCCATTTTTGACACACCTATCACAACCGATGACAACAGCTTAGACCGCATTCTGGGTCAGGATTTACCGGTCTTGCTTTATCTCTATGACAGCGCCAACCCCAATTTAGACACCGCGTTTAAGCGTGTCGCGAAGGAAAATGCGGGGAATTTGCTGGTGGCGAAGATTGATGTCAGCAACAATACGACGGTGAAAGATCGCTTCAAAAATCCGGCATTACCAGCGCTCTTTACGTTGGACGATGGCGCGATAGAATCACAAGCATCGCATATTTTGCCGGAAGATGTGGACGCACATGCTGACTTTTTGATGGGTATGGGACCGTTGCCACAGGAAACCGTTGCAGAAACCCGCGCCAAAGCCTCACAGGGGGCGTTGCCCGTGCATACCAGCGAAGCCCGCTTTAAGCAGGATGTGTTGCAAAGTGATATGCCCGTATTGGTCGATTTCTGGGCACCGTGGTGTGGTCCCTGTCATGCGGTTGCGCCCGTATTAGACCGCCTCGCACAAAATTATGCCGGACAGGTCAAAATCGCCAAGCTCAACGTTGACCAGAATCCACAATTAGCGCGTCTTTATCAGGCGATGAGTATTCCCATGCTGGTCATGTTCAAAGGTGGTCAGCCGGTAGGTAAGCTGGTCGGGGCACATCCACAGGGCAACATCGAACAACTGATTCGTCAGGCGCTTTAAGCCAACAAAAACTACACACTAGGGGAAATGCAAACGACCCGCCAGCCTTAACATCCGATGGGTCGTTTTAGGCTAAGACCAGCATTACGCAGATATCCAATTTGCCCGGATAAAGGCTCTCGGTGGCATCTGCCTACCGTCATGTGTGCGCTTTGTGCTGATCGTTGTCATCTGCTTAAGTGCCTATAGAGTAACACGCATCAAATACCGCTGTCATCTGATGAACGTCATGGATCATTATGACAAATGTCACATTAGGGGCATTAGCCGATTCCACCATTATCGATAATTGGTGGAATCAGATCACGCGTAAGCAGAATACTACTCTCGCCCTCATCGCCCACTGCTAAGGATGCTGTGACGGTAAATTCGTCAATGAAGCACAACGTTGCGCTATCATCTTCACAGAAATACACGGTGATTTCGGCAGTGAATGTGCCCTCTCCGGTTATGAACCTTACCGGAACCGTGACCAGCTCATCCGTGATAACCGTACGCCCTTCCGGTGCGGTCAGCGCGTCGTCACTATTCACGACGATGAACGACTCCGACAATTCGTTAATCTTATAACCATCGGGCAGGTTGAGCGTTAGCACAATTTCACCCGTGCCTGCGCTTACCGTCTGCGTGTCTAAGCTGACCACACGGCGATCATCATTTTGCGCTCCGCCGATGACCGTCACACGATCTTCGAGTTGGAGCACTTCTGGATTCGGGAACGTGATGGTCGTCACGGTGTCTGTCGCAAGGTCAAGCACACGAATGGCATGATTATTGGTATCTGCGATAAACAACACCTCGCGTCCGGCGTCTAACACCGCATAATCCAGACCGCCGGGTTCATCATAGGCGGCTTCTGTCGCGTCACCATCCATATAGGATTCTTCACCTGTTCCGCTGATCGTCGTCGTGACATCATCAACGATCATTTTGATCCGGCTGTTATAGGTATCGGTGATGTAAACAATCTCGCCGTCTCCGGTGACACCAAGCGGATGCTGTAACCGCGATGTGCCAACTTCACCGTCAATATCGCCGAAATCGAACAATGAATTTTCCAGCACACCGGA
>DAOTXB010000712.1:0-20389 GCA_034435575.1 Anaerolineae bacterium | reverse complement strand
AAGCTCCACAGAAGAATCAGGAATTTAACTGCATTATTTGCTAGGATGTGTAGAATTATAACATAGGAAGGAGGACGGCGCATAAAATTCCCGCGTCGTATACCATGAGAAAAACGGTGGAGAAGCTATATCGTGACTTGAACTGGCGAACGCTAAATCAACTTGCGAATGACACGATTGAAACTGCCATAAATATTCAGCAAATCCCAGCACCGACCTTCGAAGAGGATATTCGAGCCGCATATGTCGCTGACATTTTCCGATCTCTTGATTTACAAAATGTGGAAATTGATTCGTTTTACAATGTGTATGGATATTTACCGGGTAAAAAATCCGGCGAAACAGGTGTGATGGTATCGGCACATTTGGATACAGTTTTTGATCAAAACACTGACCTGACCATACGCCGTGCTCGTGATCTCGTTTATGGTCCCGGGCTGGGCGATAATAGTGCCGCTGTTGCAGGCATGATTGGGATGGCTAAATGGTTACAGAACGAAAAATTTGTACCGGAACATGATATCTGGTTTGTAGCGACATCTCGTGAGGAAGGTTTGGGTGATCTTGGTGGTATGAAAGCCGCTTATGAACGTCTAAAGGATAAAGTTAGTGCGGTGATAAATGTAGAGGGGCTTGCATATGGTCATGTGTATCATGCCGGTATCGCTGTGCGTCGTCTACACATTACTGCGTCTGCATCCGGTGGGCATAGCTGGTTGCACTATGGACGAGACAGTGCATTGCATGGGATTGTGCAATTAGGGGCTAGAATTACTGCAATTAAACCATCGGAATCACCGCGAACAACGTATAACATTGGCATGGTAAATGGTGGACAGTCAATTAATTCCATCGCAACGGATGCGGAACTCTGGCTAGACATGCGTTCAGAAGCGAGAGATAGCCTTGAGGCGCTAGAGACTGAAGTCATGCAGATCATAAGCTCTTTGCAAGCAGAAGATCTGACATTTAAGGTTGATGTTGTGGGAGATCGTCCAAGCGGGTATCTTTCTGTAGATCATGCATTGGTGCAGGGAAGTCTGGCGGCGCTAAAAATGGTCGGTGTTCGGGGACATTTACAAACCGGTAGTACGGACGCAAATATTCCTCTTTCTGATGGCAAACCGGCGGTTACGATTGGAATCACACAGGGCGGGAACGCACATCGGTTGGATGAATATATTGAGACAAAACCGTTTGCTTCGGGACTGAAGCAATTGATTATGCTTACATTAGCCACAACAAAAGAATTATTTGAAATGGAATGAGGGGTTTATGGCAAATATTGATGTGTTAGTTGCTATACAGAACGATCACGCCTCACGCTACTATAAACAATTATCAGCATATGATAATTTTGATATACAAATCGTAGCGACAAAATCTGATGCACAAAATAGACTTGCAGATCGTGATGTGCATACCGATGTATTTATAGTGGATAATGGACTTGGTGATGTTCACCAATTGATTAATGATTTGCGCCAGAAATACCCACGTTTACTGATTATTCTGGTAGATGAAGACGCTGATTTTGGGATGCCCGGTCAAGCGGATGCCATCAGTACAGAACCGTTCAACCATGATGATCTTGCCTCCAAAATCAAACGTTTAATGTCAGATCGTCAACTAGAAACACTCCGTTCCGATAGTTTGCCGGCTGTGCGTAATATTGCGAAGCGCTTGCGGACTGCTAGCGGGCGCATGGGTAAGCAGGAATCTGCCGTGGCAACGTGCAAGGATATGGGTTATGACTATGTCGTTTATTACAATATTGAGTCACGTGACCCTCTGAAATTGGAAATTCGATCTCAACAAGGACCGCCTGCGATTCAAGCCATTGCCCCTAAAACTGCCACATCAGATGATTTAATGGGATGGGTGACGCAGAATGGTCAAAGTCGAATTGCTGGACCGGAGGATTCGCCGAATCACCCCCTTGTGGCTCGTGGTAGGCTGGGTGTGGTTGCCTGTATGCCCGTGGTATTTGGCGGTATTGTGTATGGTGTGATCGCCGTTTGCAATGATCGACCTAATTCATTAACTCAGGAGAACGTGCTTATGCTGGAATTGGTCGCGGCACAGCTTGGGTCGGCACTCAGCAAAGAACGTTAATTTTGATATGCGTTGGGCGATTGTCTGTTATTCGACACAATCGCCCGATATTTACTTATACACTACAACTTGAGATGTTCTGTGATAGGGGCAATGAGTCCGTCAATACTACGTGTATTATTTTTCAGTTGATAGGTCGGCACACCTTCTTCGCCTTTTGCCGTCCAATATTTCTTGAGTGTTTCTCTTTCACCTTGATATTCGAAAAATGGCACCGCATATCCACACGATGATTGGGTGCGGTGAATATCCGCAACAATAATCTGTCGAACACCCGTATCAACCGTGAATAATTCACTCAATGTGTCCCATTCTTCAGACTCAGGGAGGACAGTATAGCCCGTTCCATATAATCTAACGATGTCTGGTGAACCCTCAAAGGCACAAAACATGAAAGTAATACGTCCATTTTCCGCAATATGTGCGGAGGTTTCGTTGCCGCTACCTGTATAATCAAGATAGGCGACTTTGTTGGCATTCAAAATGCGGAATGAGTCCATGCCTTTGGGTGACAGATTGACATGCCAGTTTTCGTTTAGTGGCGCGGTTGCGACAAAAAACATATGCTGTTTTTTCACGAATTCCGCTAGTTTATCCGTAATATGATCAAAGAAATCAGCCATATTTGCCCGTTACATCGAATTTTTCTGTTCAATATGCACTATAGCACGGGATCATAGTGATTGCATGACTGCTTCAAAACGGTCAAGCTCATCATGCGTGTTGTAATGTGCTAGCCCGACACGTACCATCCCATGTTCTGCATGATTTAGGCGATCCATAATTTCTACTGCATAGTAGTCTCCGCTCCACACGTAAATGTGGTTTTTTGCTAAGTGTTCGGCAATCGCCAATGGCGTGTGATGATCGTGTGTGAACACTACAGTGGGCACACGGTTTTCGAGCTTATCTTTATCCGTGATGCCATATACATGCACACCTTTGAGGTTGCTGAGAATTTCTAGCAAATGACCCGTCAGGTCGCGTTCATATGCGCCTAACGTTGCTAGTCCGGTTTTGACATCTAAGCGATTCCCTTTAAATTGCGGGTATTGGCTAGCATAACGATCCCCATAAGTTCTGCCGATCTCTGCGAGATACTTAATCGCGGCACCAACCCCGGCGATGGTTTCATAGCTGTTTGTGCCACTTTCCCAGCGATAGGGAGGTATGTCTTTGGCTGGACGTACTTTGTAAACGGGTAAGGATGCGAGTAGGTCGTATTTGCCCCAGAGAATACCGATATGTGGTCCAAAGAATTTATATGCAGAGCATAGCAAAAAGTCGCAACCGATGGCTTGCACATCAATTGGGAGATGTGGCGCACTTTGAACAGCGTCAACCACGTAATATGCACCGGCGGCATGTGCCATTTCTGCAATTTGTTCGATTGGGTTAATTGATCCTACAGCATTGGATGCATGAACAGTTGCGACAATCTTCGTGCGGTCAGTCAGTGCCGCCTCTAGCGTGTTCATGTCTAGCGTGCAGTTATCGGTGATGTCTACCCAATGAACGACTAATTCATGGTCTTCTGCTATCAGTAGCCATGGCGCGACGTTCGCATCATGATCCATGCGGGTCAGCACAATCTCATCACCGGGCTGGAGGGTTTTTGCCAGTGCGCGACTGAGACTAAAATTTAGGGTCGTCATGTTCGGACCGAACGCGATTTCATCAGATCGTGGTGCATTTAAGAAATCTGCAACCAATTCTCGTGTTTTCTGTGTCATGACATCACTACGTTGGCTTGTCGCGAATGTGCCGCCTGAATTTGCGTTCATGGTGGTGTAATAATGTACTACGGCATCCATGACCGATTTCGGCACCTGAGTTCCTGCTGGATTATCAAAAAAGACGGGCAATGTGTCGGCATCATCCACAGTTTGGTGTAAAGAAGGGAATTGCGCGCGGATTTTCTGAACATCATAAGTCATTATCGTTTCCTTGCCATGTTAAAGTTAATTGACTTGCAAGGTAACAAAATCAACGATAATTCGCAATAAGTCCATAAAGGTATTTAGCGGTTATGCCTGATCAATAGCGTGACGCACATGGCGTGCCAATTGTGTAAAGTCCGCTTCATAGACCATATCTAAATGGCGTGGGCGCGGTAAGTTGACAGCAATATCTGCAATAATGCGTCCGGGACGTTGGCTCATCACCAGCACACGGTCTGAGAGCAAAATGGCTTCTTGAATATCATGAGTGACCATAAGCGCGGTTTGCTTTTGTGCCGCCCAAACACGTAATAGATCGAGGCTGATCTTTTCTCGCGTTAGTGCATCAAGCGCACCAAAGGGTTCATCAAGCAAAAGCACCTGTGGTTGTTGGATCAACACACGACCAAGTGCGGCGCGTTGCGCCATGCCCCCTGATACTTCTGAAGGATATGCACGGGCAAATCCATGTAACCCTAATAATGGAAGTAATTTTTCTACGTGTGCAAGACGCTCAGTTTTTTCTACACCGAATAATTCTAGGGGTAGGGCGATATTATCCTCAATTGTACGCCAGGGCATTAAATTCGCATTTTGGAACATCAGCCCCATGCGTGGTGAGGGTTTCGTAATCAAATCGTCATCAACCCACGCATCACCGCTTGTGGCACGCTGTAGACCTGCGAAAACCCGAATAAGTGTACTTTTACCACATCCGCTGGGTCCAACCAATGCTACAAAGTCACCCGGCGAAATTGCGAATGTCAATGGTCCGAGCGCTGGAAGGATTCCTCCCTCCGGCGCATCGAAGTTTACCGCGAGTTCTTTGGTCGCAAGTGCAACAGTCATTATGGAGTGTCTGCGCTCATTGCTGGTACGAAGTCATTGGTGTAAGCGTTGTTAATGTCGACATCTGTTAATAACATCTCCATTTGATTGAGCAATTCATAGGTTGCTTGCCACGATTCTGCATCAGTCATACCGAGAATTTCTGCTTCCCATAGGTCAATGGTGGTCAGCATGACATGAAATTGTATAAGTTCCTGTGGCGTGAATTGTTCGGATAATCTTGTGAAGAGTGTTATGCGGCTTTCGATAATATCCTCACGGGTGGGATTAGAGAGCAAAAAGTCACGTTGAGCGTTTGCCTCATCTTCAAGCGCTTCGCGTAAGTCATCGCTCACTGGTAAGCCTTCGACATAGGCTTCGCTTAACAAATAGGCTTCTGCGGGGTTGTTGATGGTGAATACAAGACCCTGATGAAATGCCTGTATGACTCCGCTGATTAAATCTGGATTTTCCGCGATTGTTGCCTCAGACGTGACCAGACCATTCGAGACAAGGTCAACCTCTGATGCAACTGGAATGACCGTGACACTTGTAATATCTCCACATTCACCGGCATCAGCGCGTTGTTGAATCTGTAACGGTTCGTTGTTGACATAGATGGCGGACGCTTGTACACGCCCTGCACATACAATATCCGGTGCCACAAAACCAATAGATTCAAGTTGGATGTCACGTTCATCAAGACCATTTGCGGTGAGTAGCGCGGTTAACCCACTGTACGTTGCGCCAAACGGACCAGGCACGCCAACTGTCATGCCTTGAAGATCACTGATTGTCACCGCATCCGTTGTATTTGGTATGACAATGCCAACTGGATATTGTTGGAACCATTCATACACGTACACGACAGGGCGACCACCACCACGTGCCAGTAAAACCTGCTCACCGCTTACAACACCAAGCTGAAGATCTCCTGTGGCGATCAGATCAACAATCACATTTTCCTCGATATAGTCTACGGTGATGTTAAACCCTGCATCGGTAAAATAACCATTCTCTTGTGCAACATAAACCGGTGCAAATTGAATGTTTGGTACAAATGTTAGCGCAAAATCGAGATCTTGTAGGTCATCATCTTGTGCAGATGTTATGCTACTTATTGTCAATATGAGTAGTAATGTTAGAGGAATTAAGATACGCAGATGTTTCATTTTGTGTCTCCTGTTGCCATTTAGCAAACTGCCATTAGGCATAAAAAACCGCCATTCGATAAGAACGACGGGGCGCGTGGAGATACAGCACACAAATTACGCCTCTCAACACACGTTAGTGGCAAGATATGCGTAAATAGAAATGAGTTGTTATCCTCATTTCTGATGGTGTGTTGCTTACCTTCTCCCATCCGGACTATCACCGTCGGCTCTGGTTTTTTACCAGAATCCACCGCTTACATAAAACGGGTCGCGGGCTTATTAGGTGCGTTTACACCTACTTCACCGCCGGTAGGGAATTTCACCCTGCCCCGAAGGTATATTTATACAAGTGAAGTATAGCAAAATAGAGTAACAAAAGCGATAGGATGTGTGCATTTCTTCACGAATTGCTTAGTGAATATGGTCTTCGTCCTCAAATCCCATATCTTCTGGTGGCAATTCATCTGCTTGTATGTGAACTGTGGGCATCAGCCCTGTTCGCCTAACTTCTGTAACAAGGCTAGTGTTTCGTGATGTTTCCCGCTCTAAAATGATCATTTTACCTACGGAGTCAGACTCGATAATGATCGATTTTCCTCGTTGACCAAGCAAGTCATAGACATAAAGCTCGCGTACCAATGTAATGACAATGGCGAGCATCGGAACGGCAAGCAAAATGCCGATAAACCCGAACACCGACGCGGCAATGAGCTGAAATATAAGGATGAGCGCCGCTGGTATATTCAGTTGTCGTCGGACAATAGCAGGGGTGAGAATGTTTGACTCCGTAAATTGCACCAATAAATATGCTGGAATTACCAGCGGAAGTTTGGCAGGGTCATCTGCAATGGTAAATATAACGATGGGCACCAGTGGGATGATTGCGCCCACATTGGGAATAATGGTCATCACACCTGCGATGACCCCTAATGCTAGTGAATTCGGTACACTGAGCACAATACCTAGGAGAAACCATACGAGAAATGTCGTAATTGAAATTGAAAATGTCAGAGCGGTCATCCAGGTTGTCACCGTCAATTTTAACTCTGCCATAATTTCGACTGTACGTTGACGGTAGGCTGGTGGGGTGAGTATGACCACACCGCGCACAAGATCCATTGGATCAAGTAATAGGAATACAGATACGACAATCACCACAAGAATATTTGTGAAGCCACTGAACAAGATATTTCCCGCACGTGTGAGGATGGGCGAGGCGTAGGCAGTCAATTCACCCGTGAGGTTGTTCACTGCCTGTGAATCAAATTCTGGGATAATCCCTTGTACGGTTGGGCTTTGTTCTGTGTACCACACGGCGTATGTGTCGCGCACATCTTCAAATGCCTGGGGGAATTCTGCGACGATATTTGCCATCTCTGTCGCAAGTGGTGGTAAGATCCACGCGATGAACAAGCCAATAATGATTAGTGTAAACACTAGCGTAAAGAATATCGCTGTGCTACGCGATGAACCGAGCTTTCGTAGGCGATTGACGGGAATGGTCAATGAGACTGCGATAATGGATGATAAGATGGACAACATTAAGATGCCACGAAGTTGCCATAGAGCAAGCACGAAAAGAACAACGGCTATGATGGTCAATAATCGGCGTACAAACTCGTTATATGACACCTTGAATTCTTCCTATGAGTCTTATGATTGCCAATCCGCATGGGTTTCTTGAATAATTTGATCTACGACGTTATGAAGAGCTTCCTCTGGCATTGCGCCTTCTTTGATTGACTTGCGATAAGTCAGCAATTGACGATCTGAACTGGTGCCTTCTTCGCAAATTGTGTGAATATACTCAACGTCTTTCCGTGACCCAAGCTCATCAAGTACATCATCAACAAAATTAATCAACTCTTGTGCGAGGAAGCGCATGGGTATTTCTGCCATCTGACCGAAGTCGATCAATTTACCGTCGATTCCATAACGGACGGCACGCCACTTGTTTTCTTCAATGAGTGAAGAACGATAGACACGCCAGCTCATGTTTTGGTTACGCAACTTGATCAACTTGGCGACAATCGCCTGAATCAACGCGGCAAGGCAAATGGCTTCATCAACTTTGGTACAAATATCTGAGATGCGCACTTCTAATGTGCCAAAACCAATTTGAGGGCGTGCATCCCACCAGATTTTTGTTGCATCAATGGTTTTGTTACTATTTTTACCGCCCAAGGAGCCAACTTTACCAAGGTCTCTCACAAGGTGTTCGTATTCGCTGTAAGCCTCGAATGATGGTGGAATTCCGGTTCGTGGCATACTCTTAAAGACGACGCTCCGATAACTCTTTAATCCAGTGTCACGTCCCATCCAGAAGGGAGAGCTGGTACTTAAAGCGAGGATGTGCGGCAAGAAATAGCGTAGTTGATTTTGAATGTCGATCATGAGATTGAGCGCTTCTGGTGTTTTACCGAAGCCCACATGCACATGCATCCCAAAAATCAATAAACGTCGTCCAACTTCTTGCATGTTGGTTTCTAGTTCTTTGTATCGCTGCCCCTCATTGATACGTTGTTGATCCCAGCGCGAAAAAGGGTGGGTGGAGGCGGCGGCAATCACATTGCCATGTTCCTGTGCGAGTTCATAAATGCTCTTGCGCAGGCGCACAATTTCTTGACGTGCTTCAGCGATATTCCGACAAATATGACTACCGACTTCGATTTGCGACTCCATGAATTCCGGTTTGACCTGTTCGCCAAGTTTCGCTTGTCCTTCGGACATCATCTGTTGAACGAATGAGGTTAGGGCACGGGTTTTAGGGTCAATAATTTGATATTCTTCTTCAATGCCTATGGTTAGTGGGGCGTTCAGCATACGGAGTCTCTCCACGCTCGTACATCACATAATAATTTGTGGCGACTATACCAGAACCCTTCCTACCCGACAAATAATGCAAAAGCACGACCTCTGCTGAGATAGTCGTGCTTGTAGCAAATACTATTCAGAATTGTGTTTATTCCGGTTTATTATCGAGGATAGATTCGATCTTTTTATTGATTTCCTCGGTGATTACAACCTCTAATGCTTTCATGTTTTTATCAACTTGTGCGGGCTTCGTAGCACCGGTGATAACACTGCTGACGACTTTGTTTTTCATTGCCCATGCGAGCGCCAGAGCAGGCATTGTTGTGCCCATTTCACCGGCGAGGTTAGTCAGTTGGCGCACTTTTTCGATATTGTCGTCGTTCAAGATGCGATCTAGCCAGTTTGAGGTTGCTCCACGGCTACCGTCTGGTACACCGTCGTTGTACTTACCGGTTAGGACACCGCCAGCAAGTGGGCTCCAGACAACCAGACCAATACCATATTTGTCACATATAGCTTCAACTTCGCCTTCAACCTGATCGCGTACAAGCATGTTGTAAATGGGTTGTTCTGTTGTGGGTCGATAAGTGTTTGCACGGTCAGCAATCCCGACAGCCTCCTCGATATTTGCGGCTGACCACATACTTGTTCCCCAGTACAAAATTTTACCCTGTTGCATGAGGTCGCTAATGGCACGAACGGTTTCTTCAGTGGGGGTTTCGTTGTCATAACGGTGACAGAAGAAAATATCGACGTAATCCATATCAAAACGCTTGAGTGAATTCTCTACAGCTTCAAATAGGTGCTTACGAGATAATCCACGGTCATTCACGTTGTCAGACATGGGCCAAAAGGCTTTGGTGCTGACAACCAGATCACTCCGCTTGTAATCCTTGATGACCTTGCCGACGACTTTTTCTGCCTCGCCACGTGAATAAATGTCTGCTACGTCGATGAAGTTCACACCATGTTCAATAGCAGTGCGGATACAAGTGGCGGCGGTATCATCTTCGACTCCATCACTGCCATAAGTCAGCCATGCACCTAATGAGATCGCGCTGACTTTTACGCCTGAGTTGCCAAGTCTACGATATTCCATCAAACTTCCTTTTTGATTGGTGAATAATGAATTTCTGTCTCCAATTATATCGCTTATATACCAGAATAATGGTTATACATGGTGAATTCTGATTATGGCTTAATGAAATCAAATGCTTCAACCTTCATGTGAGCAGTTTGCAGTATAATAATCAGGTAGCAACACAAATTATGACACTTAACCATGCAAATTTTTACCATTAATTGAGTAGATTGGGAGCATTGTGCATAAGACAATTAAGATTGCGCCGTCCATATTAGCGGCAGACTTCACACGGTTGGGCGAGCAAGTTGAAGAAGTTACACAAGCTGGTGCGAGTTTGATTCATATCGATGTCATGGATGGTCGCTTTGTACCGAATATTACGATGGGACCAATGGTTGTGGAGGCTGTAAGTCGTGCGACTGATTTGCCCCTAGATGTTCACCTTATGATTGTGGAACCAGAGCGTTATATTGATGCCTTTGTTCAAGCGGGTGCTTCAAATATCACCGTACATTTAGAAGCCAGTCCTAATTTGCATCGCACCATTCAACAAATTAAGAACTCGGGGTGTCAGGCAGGTGTTGCGATAAATCCACACACACCCGCGTATGCACTTAGCGAAATTATCCATATGGTCGATATTATCAATGTGATGACTGTGAACCCAGGTTTTGGTGGTCAGACATTTATTCCAGAAACACGTTCTAAAATTGCCCGATTACGTGCCATGATTGGCGATGCACGTCGCTATGTAGACATTGAAGTTGATGGCGGTATTAATGTAGAAACCGCAATGGCGGCGGCACAGGCGGGCGCTAATGTGCTGGTTGTTGGTTCAGCGCTATTCAACGAGAACTCAGTTGAACACAATATGTCCACGCTCAAACATGCCTTAGATGAGGCACTGGCTTAAGCCCTAGATTTATTGGGCACAAACCACAAATCACACACGTTGATAGTTTAAATTGACGTGTGTTTTGTTATGCGTAATCTTCGCTTTTCACCTAAAATAATGCGATAAATAATTTGCTTTCGCAGTATCTTTTGTAAACATAGGGTGTTTTTCTTAAAATAACGTGTTCATTCAAAACGAGAGCTAGTCATTATGAGGGTTAAGTTGGATCAAACAATTTGTGATGGTCATCTTTATAAGTGGTTTGTTATGGCGGGTCTTGCTTGGTTAGAACACAATCAAGCACGTGTGAATCAGATGAATGTCTTTCCGGTACCGGATGGTGATACGGGCACAAATATGCGCTTAACTATGATGCGTGCTTACCAAGAAATCTCGCATCTTGATGAGCGAAACGTCGGGATCGTGAGCGAAAAAGTTGCGTACGGCGCGTTAAATGGCGCTCGTGGTAATTCTGGTGTAATTCTCTCACAATTATTTCGCGGATTTGCTGATGCAATTAAAGATCAGGATGTTTTTGACGCACAAGATTTTTTGCGCGCCTGTCGTAGTGCGGTAGATAAGGGCTATAAAGCAGTCATCGAACCCGTTGAAGGGACGATTCTCACTGTCGCACGAGAAGCAACCGAAACATTATCCACACATATAGATGAAACAGAAAACTTGAAAATATTGCTGGATATGTTGCTTGATGGCGCCAGAGCCTCGCTTGCAAATACACCAAATCTGTTGCCTGTGCTTAAAGAAGCCGGCGTGCTAGATTCTGGTGGACAAGGCTTAGTATTTATTCTTGAAGGCATGTCCCGGTTGATGCACGGAGAACCCATCGATGTAAACGGCTCGTCAATCAGCGATTCTGGTGCAGATGATTGGCAATCTGCACTTGTCCCTGAAGATGAGGAAGGTTACGGGTATGATGTACAATTCTTGATGCGTGGTAATGGTAATACGCTGGATGTGGCGCAGGTGCGTGCATCTATTGATGCGATGGGGTGGTCAACACTTGTCGTTGGTGACGAAAATTTAATCAAGGTGCATGTGCATGTACACAACCCAGGAGAACCGCTAAGTTATGCGATCAATGCTGGTGCCTCGATTGATGATGTTGTTGTAGAAAATATGCAGGAACAATATCAACATTATGTAGAAGAACGTGTGCATCGAGAAACAGACGCACCAGTTGCTGCTGATGATGTCGCAGTTATCACTGTAGCGGCAGGCGATGGACTAAAGCATTTATTTGAGCAAGATCTACGCGCCTCGCATGTGATTTCCGGCGGGCAAACAATGAACCCCAGCACAGAAGATTTTCTCAAAGTGATAGATCATATCCCTAATCAACGTATTATCCTGTTGCCGAATAATAAAAATATTTTGATGGCGGCACAGCAGGCCGCATCACTTGTGAGAGATCGTGATATTCGTGTTATTCCTACCAGAACTATTCCACAGGGTATTTCTGCTATGCTCGGTTATTTGAGCGTTGTAGATGGTGGAGAATTGGATAGTATTGAAGAAACTATGCTGGAATTCAAGGGATTTGTAACCACGCTTGAAGTGACGATTGCCACCCGTGATGCGACCATAGACGATGTTATGGTTAAAGAAGGACAATACATCGGTCTACAGGATACACGACTGATTGTTTCCAGTAATACGCTCGAATCTGTCGTGCATGCGCTATTGAAAAAAGCAGGGGCAGACGAACATGAAGTGATTACGCTATACTATGGTTCTGAGGTTGACCAAATGGAGACAGACGCACTTGTTTCTACCTTGTCTGATTCTTACCCAGATTGTGAAATCGTCGTGGTTCATGGTGGACAACCACTCTATCCGTATATTATCAGCGTAGAATAAATGCCTAACATTCGAATTGTATCTGACAGTGGTGCACATTTTTCTAATCCATATTTTGTATCACAAAACCAGATTGTGGTTGCACCGAATAAAATTGATATTGGTGGGAAAATTTATCGCGAAGGGGTAGATATTTCCGCCGCTGATGCTTTGCAATTAATTGCCCGTCAGACGAGCGCACCAACAGTTACCCCACCCAGCGTAGCAGAATATGTCGAACTTTATACGCGCTTATCGCATCATTGTGATGCAATTGTTTCTGTACATACATCAAGAGAAATATCAAATAGCTGGCAAAATGCAAGAGCCGCGGCTCAACAGCTTTCTGGTCATTGTGAAATCTCTGTGGTTGATTCACAAACAATTTGTGCTGGTCAGGGGATGATTATTCGTGTTGCTGTTCGTGCCTGCGAATCTGAGCCGACTTTTGACGATGTAGTACGGGTAGTGCGGGGTGCAGTAGATCGTGTATTTGCACTGTACTACGTGGAAAGTATCGATTATTTGCTACAAAATAAGATTATGAGCGCGGCTCATACGGTATTGGGAACGTTATTAGGCATTAAGCCATTTCTTGCATTAGAAGAAGGGCGTATCGTCCCTGTGGAAAAAGTACGCACACGTACGCAGGCAGTAGAACGTCTGTGTGATTTTGCGGTAGAATTTACTGAAGTTGAGGATGCGGTAATCCTACAACATAAGCCACATACGACTGACCAAGCACGTATGTTGCAAGATCGTCTCTCTAATGAGTTTACAGATCGTGCTTTCCCGACGATGGTTTATAGCGCATCACTCGCCGCGCTCATTGGCGCAGAGGCGACGGGTGTAGTTGTTCTGGAAGAAGAATTGGATTTATCCGATGACTTTTAAGAAAATAAAATTTGTGACTGATAGTGTAAGCGATATTCCCGATCATCTCGTTGAAAAATGGGACATTCGGGTGGTGCCATGTTTTATCAATTATGGTGGACAAAGCTACGCTGATGATGGCGTGGAACTTGTTCGTGGGGATTATTATCGTCAGTTACCGGATATGACAGAGACCCCGACGACTGCCGCGATGCCACCCGATTTAGCAGGTCAAGCGATCCATGACGCATTCGATGAAGCGGATCATGTTTTTGTGATTACGACACCGGCAAAGTTAAGTGGGATTTACAATGCTATGCGCCTCGGGTCAGAGGATTTGCCGCAAGAGCGCATCACGATGATTGACAGCGGGCAATTGAGTTTAGGAATCGGCTGGCAGGTGTTGGTCGGTGCGGAAATTGCCGCGGAAACTGGTAATGTTGAAGAAACCCACAACGCGATTTTGAATGTCAGGGAAACTCAAAAAGTTTATGCTGGTCTGTATACACTAGAATTTTTGCGTCGAAGCGGGCGTGTGGGGTGGGCGGCGGCGAATATCGGCGCTCTATTGCAGATCAAGCCTCTGGTTAACGTGATAGATGGCGACATAAATCCGGTAACCCGTGTGCGTACTTTTAAGCGTGTGATCGACAAAATGGCTGACCTTATCCGTGAACAAGCCCCTTTAGATAAACTTGCAATTATGCACATTGATAATCAACAAGCGCATGATGAGCTATTAGATCGTGTATCTGACATATTGCCGGATGATACAATCACCGGCATTATTGGTCCGACTCTTGGCACACATATTGGTCCCGGTGCAATCGGGACGGCGCTACTGAAAAAAGGTTGGAGATAAAGACTGATATGCCATCCGCATTAGAAAATTTAATCAAAATTCTAAAGCTAGAGCGTACCAACGGCTACAAAGATAACGCTGTTATCGGCGGTTTGGGCGCATATAGCGATAACTGGTCAAATAATGCCCATACACAGGCACGCAAGCCTGAACATCACTTACTGGTGGACGAAATTTCTGATCTGCTCAAGAATTACGATGGCTTGGAGAGCAGAACTGAACGCCATGACACGGTCAGCTATATGATGGATCGGATCATGGGACGTGCACAACCGCCACCGGAATATTTGACTAAACTGGAAAGTGGATACTACGAAAAGTATGTATCTGAACGTAGTGCCAAACAATCCACAGATAAAAAGCAGAAACGACCAGAAAAGCCGGACAAACGTCGAAAATCTAATCAAGCGACGGCAGAGAAGAAAAGTGATTCGCCCGCAGACTCTGAGACAGATAATAAGGGCTACAGCGACTCTAGGCAAAAATCGTCTGGTAGAACTGATCGATCATCTACAGATTCATCGGATCGCGGTCAGCGACGGTCATCTCGTCAGAATGATAAAAACCGTGCGGCGGTGATGGATATTCCAGAGCCAAAACGGTTAACCCGTGTGCCCCGCCAACCCCGTACTCCGCAAGATCCGCAAGAAGCAGCCAGTATTTTACGAGGCTTGAACGCGGACGTGACAGAAGTCAAAGGTGTTGGACCACGAATGGCGCAATCTTTGGAGAAAATGGGCGTTGAAAAAATCAATGATCTGTTATTCTTTTTGCCCCGTCGCTATGACGATTACACAAAGTTGTCCTATATAAGTAAGATAAAGCCGGAAACGACTGCTACGGTCATCGGTACCGTAAGTCATACCGAAATTCGGGTTGGGCATAATAGCCGTAAAGACTTCTACATGGAGATCGACGACGGTTCTGGTGTGCTAGCGGTGATGTTTTTTGGGCAACACTTTCTGGTACGGAGCATCCGGGTTGGAAAACAGTTGGTGATTAGCGGGAAGGTCAAGTATTTTAGCCGTCGTTTACAGATGACTAATCCTGAATGGGAAGAACTTGACTCAGAGAATCTGCACACTGTTGGTATTGTACCCGTTTATCCACTGACAGAAGGTTTAAGAGCACGCGCATTACGGCGCCTGATGAAGAAGACGATTGATTATTGGGCAGATCGTATTCCTGACTATGTGCCGGAGGCGACGCTTGATCGAGTCGAATTAGGTGATCTGGGGTGGACGCTCAAAAATCTGCATTTTCCGGAAGGTCAGGATCATCTGGAACATGCGCGCCGTCGGTTCATGTTTGATCAATTGCTAACGTTGCAATTGGCAATCATGGGAAAACGTCGTGATTGGCAGTCAGACCCCGCACAGGCGCTCAATGTTGAGGATGGCTTTTTAGAAGCGTTTATTGAATCGGCTTTCCCGTATCCGCTTACTGGCGCTCAACGACGTTCAATTGAAGATATACGCCGTGATGTAATGACCAATGTGCCGATGAATCGATTATTACAGGGTGATGTTGGTTCTGGTAAAACTGCTGTTGCTACTACCGCATTAGCGATGGCTATTCATAACGGTAAACAAGCGGCGATCATGGCACCGACAAGTATTCTTGCGGAACAGCACTATCGCGGTATCAGCGAAACCTTACATCAGATGGATGGCGAAAATAAGCCTGTGATTGGTTTGTTGACCGGATCGTTGACCGCTACCGAGCGTGAAGCAATCTATAATGGTATGCGTGATGGTTCAATTGATATTGTAGTGGGAACACACGCGCTTATTCAGGAGGGTGTGGAGTTCAAAGACCTTGCCGTTGCTGTAATTGATGAACAGCATCGTTTTGGCGTGGAACAACGCGGTAAACTGCGCGGTAAGGGCACAAACCCGCATCTACTGGTGATGACAGCGACACCAATTCCACGCACATTAGCGCTAACGTTGTATGCTGATCTGGATCTATCGATCATTGATGAAATGCCCCCGGGACGAACGCCTGTGCAAACACGCGTTATCAAGCCGATTGAGCGTGAACGGGTATACAGCTTTGTGCAGTCACAGGTGGAGCAGGGACGACAGGCATTCATTGTCTATCCGCTTGTCGAAGCGTCAGATAAGATTGAAGCACAATCTGCTACAGAAGCCTTTGAACGGTTGAGTAAGGTGTTTTTCCGACATCGCGTGGGATTATTGCATGGGCGTATGAAACCGACTGAAAAAGATGACATCATGGCGGCGTTCGCAAACCATGACTTTGATATTATGGTGACCACTTCGGTGGCTGAGGTCGGTGTCAATATTCCTAATGCGAGTGTTATGGTCATCGAAGGCGCGAATCGTTTTGGTTTAGCGCAACTTCATCAATTCCGTGGGCGTGTGGGACGCGGTGAACATGCATCATATTGTTTCTTGATACCTGATAACGAGACGCAGGAATCCAAAGAGCGTTTACAGGCGATGCAAGATACGACTGATGGGTTTAAACTCGCCGAGGTCGATTGGAAACAGCGCGGTCCTGGTGATCTGGTTGGTACGAGACAAAGTGGGCAGGCGGTTTTGCAAATCGCAGAAGCCGCAACACCTGATCTGGTCGCGATGGCACAACGTGAAGCACGTACAATTTATGAAGAAGACCCATACTTAGGGTTGTCCGAGCATTATTTATTGGCACAACGTGTCGATATGCTTTACAACGAAGATAGTGATGTAAGTTAGAAGTCAGTTTGAATATGGACACAGGCACATGCATTCGGGGATGTTACCTGTGTGATAGTGTTTTTAGCCATTATGGAGTGAAATATGACGCGTACCGCTGTTTACCCCGGTTCGTTTGACCCGATTCATAACGGTCACATCGATATTGCAACCCGGGCTTCTCGTATTTTTGATGAAGTTATTGTCGCCGTTTATGATATTCCCAAGAAGAAATTATTGTTTACGGTTGACGAACGCGTGGAGTTGGCACAGAAAGCGTTACAGGACTATAGTAATATAAAAGTTGCGCGATTTTCGGGGTTGGTTGTAAACTATGTGCAAAATGTAGGTGCAATTGCCATTATCCGTGGTTTACGGGTTTTTTCTGATTTTGAGTTTGAATTTAGATATGGCATTGCGAATCGTAAATTAGCGCCGGAAATAGAAACAGTTGCCATTATGTCAGATGAAAATCATTTGCATATTAGCTCTAGTACAATTCGAGAAATTGCAGAACTGGGTGGCAGTGTGGAATCGATGGTTCCTGAATTTGTTTCTGATGCGTTAAAAAAACAATTTGAAGATTTACACGCAAATCAAAGTAGCCCTGGGTACAACGTAAGTATCCGTGATTGACTGAGGACGTCAAGGAAGGTTTTTCGTTATGGATATTCAACATCTAGTAGACCGGCTGGAAGACTTAATCGATGAAGGGCGGCATATGCCGTTCAGTAAGTTTACGATGGTCGATGAAGAACGCGCCCTCGAAATTATCGATCAGATGCGTATTTCTATTCCAGAAGAAATTGAGAAAGCATCGCGAATTTTACAACAGCGTGATCGCGTGCTGGCACAGGCAAATGAAGAAGCGGCACGTATCTTACAGCAAAAGCGTAAACAAGCTGATGAAATGCTCGATCAAGAGGTGAGCGTACAGGCGGCGCAGAATCGCGCGGCAAACGTCGTGGAGCAAGCACGTCAAGAAGCCGCGGGTATTATGGCTGACGCTGATAAATATGTGATGAATGTTCTCAGTCGTTTGGAGCAACAACTTACGCGTAATCTCAACACGGTGCGTAATGGTATCACCGAAGTGAATCATCAACCGTCAACCAATGTGCAGGACTATCCTGGCACACCGGCGCAATTCCCTGAGCGACAACAATCAGAGAAGAGTGACGAGAAAATTGGCATTAGCATCAAGCGTGCTGACGACGTTGAGCAGTCATAGGTCATAACCCCGACCCAAATACACAATCTGGCAAGCGTTATTCATTGAGTAACGCTTCTTTTGTGTCCAATGATCGACGTATTGAACGTTGAATGTAAAAGACCGTTTCGGATGTTACCCCGCCGCGTCTCCGATAAATAATTCAACTTCATCGAGAATCATCGTATTATCCAACCCCCCAATTATCAATTGCAAAGTTGCTGGACCGTTATAACCCTCAGTGAGTAATGTGGTTTCCCATTGCACCTCATCAATCAAATATGGATTATTGAGTAGTACAGTTGATTCTGTGATGATTGCGCCATCTGCACCAATGATGATGAGTGTAAACGTATTATTCGGTATGCCAGAAGCTGTTCCCTCCACCGGTATTTCTGTTCCGCCGACAGGGTCATCATCTGTAGGGAAGATAATTGTCCCAATGATACCGTCTGGTCGATAGCGATGATCCGCGATGATAATGTTTTGACTAATGTGTTCTGTCACCGTATCTTCACTGATGGTAATTGCTCTTATGGTGAAATCAGCAGGCGCTCCATCATAGGCGTGTGGAATTTCCACTTGCCATGTTTCCTGAGTGGTGATCTGTGCTTGTGCAATAGGTTGACCTGTGCCAGCAAGCAATTCTACCAACATCGTGTGAGAATCTGCTCCTGTCATCGTACCTTGAATCGCGAGGGCTTCTGCGTAAACGACGGTATTTGCCTGTGGGTATGTGAAGGTAATCTGTATGTCCTCTGCTGACGGTGTTCCACCACCACATGCACTCAGCACAAATACTGCACTTATACAATATATCCACCTTAAACGTGGCATAAAATAATCCTATACCTTGTGTAAGAACAATGCGGGTTATACTATCCAAAAAATAGATCTTATAACAGCCGAAGGATTTTTGATGAGCGATTCTTATCATATAGATACATTAGCCATTCATGCAGGGCAAGAGCCTGACCCAACCACCGGCGCGATTATGACACCAATTTATCAGACTTCGACCTTTGTGCAATCTGCGCCAGCAGAACATCAAGGGTATGAATACAGCCGAAGCGGTAATCCAACCCGTACCGCGCTAGAAGAGTTGATTGCCGCCATTGAGGGTGGGACATATGGACTGGCATTTGCTAGTGGTCTTGCCGCGATTGATACGATTGTGCGACTATTTAACCCTGGTGATCATATCATCGTCGGTAATGATGTTTATGGGGGCACATTCCGCTTGTTTGAAAAAGTGTTTACACGCTTTGGTTTAATCTTTGATTGGGTCGATATGAACGATTTCGATGCTATCAAAGCATCAATTACCCCTAAGACGAAGATGCTGTGGCTAGAAACGCCCACAAACCCATTGATGGCTCTGGCAGATATTGCGGTTCTGGCAAAATCTACGCCTCAAGAGGTAATCGTAGCTGTGGATAACACCTTTGCTAGCCCCGTCATTCAACAGCCGTTAACATTAGGTGCAGATATTGTGATGCATAGCAGTACCAAATATCTTGGTGGCCACAGTGATGTGGTCGGCGGGTTGATCGCACTTAAAGACGAAAAGCTATACAACGACTTGAAATTCCTGCAAAATGCGGCTGGTGCTGTTCCCGGACCGATGGATTGTTTTCTTGTGTTGCGTGGAATAAAGACACTGGGTATTCGTATTGAACGCCATAGCCACAATGCGCTACAAATCGCCCGTTTTATGGAAGATCGGGATGATGTGCAACAGGTGCTCTATCCGGGATTAGAAAGCCACCCACAGCATGAACTGGCTAAACGTCAGATGAAACACTTTGGTGGGATGGTCAGTATTATTCTGAATAGCGAAGCTGATGCCCGCCGGATGGTCTCTAGAACAAAATTATTTGCCCTTGCAGAAAGTTTGGGTGGGGTAGAGAGTTTAATTGAACATCCTCATAGTATGACCCATGCGAGTACTGCGGATAGTGATATTGCGGTAAGTCCTGCGCTTGTTCGACTAAGTGTAGGAATCGAAAATGTAGACGATTTGATTCATGATCTGCGCCAAGCTCTTGAAGGCTA
>DAOTXB010000711.1:0-4847 GCA_034435575.1 Anaerolineae bacterium | reverse complement strand
CAAAGGTCCACCGCTATTACCGGGGTTGATCTGTGTATCCACCTGTATGATGGACGGGTTGTTATAGCCAGGGATCGCCCCTGCGTCGATGAGTTCTGCTGAGGGCAATTGACGACCCAACCCACTGACAATACCTACGGTCATTGAACTGCTCAAGCCGAATGGATTGCCAATCGCAATCGCCCGTTGACCAACACGGACTGTGGATGAATCTGCTAATGATAGGGGCACCAGATCTTCTGGCAGAGAGTCCACACTAATAACGGCGATGTCGCTGAACACATCCACACCGACAATATCTGCTTGCCTGACCGTGCCATCGTTAAACGTCACCCAGATTTCGGTGGCATCGGCAACAACATGCGCGTTGGTGATGATGTGCCCGTTCATATCGTACACAAAGCCGGAGCCGTTCCCGCTATCAAGCACATTGCCCACTTGAATCAGCACTTCAAGGTTGACGACGGCGGGTGCATTCCGGTCATAAATATTGGTCAAAACTAGATATTCAGCATCTGCTTCCGCGATCAGGTCATCGGATACTGCGGTGGGCTGAATCTGTACGCGGTTACCCGCGACACTAATTGGTAAATCTGCAACCGGTGTGCTGGCAACCGATTGTTCTGGTATCGCGTTATTGTCGCCCTGACAAGCCACTAAAATTAGCATCAGCAGGGTGAGGCTCAGTGCTTGTATGCGACGGAATTGTGCAATGTGGAGATTTTTGATCATCTTTTATGCCATTATTTTCAGTTCAGTTTGTATTGTTATCATAGCGCAAGGTAGGGGGTTTTTAAGATAAGTATTTGGAGATTAATGTCTCATTTTACCTTAATCCGTGTCTTGACATCCGCCCCCGCACCGACTACAATGCGAACTCAAGTTGCCAAGATAGCTCAGTTGGTAGAGCAATGCACTGAAAATGCATGGGTCCCCAGTTCGAGTCTGGGTCTTGGCATCAGAAGCCAATCCTTAACGGGTTGGCTTTTTTTATGCCAATACGCATCGTCAGTACCCAACTGCTACTGCTAGATCATTCCGCGAAATTTGTGTCTAGTCACTGACACGCAACGAATCCAGAATATTCTGGAAGGGCTGTACAAGCGTGTTCCCACTGCTATCTGCCGAGTACATATTCAACGCGACAAAGAACGGATCACGGTTTATGAAGAAGATGTCGAGCTGACCGGGTTCAAATTCCCGATTGCCGTCCTGTGCCCCGACCATGCGGAAGCTACGGCGAATCGTGCCATCTGGCGCAACAACCGACTCAATTTCGGTTAACGTCGCCTCGCGTTCGTTGAGCACTTCTTGATTGTAGCGACGTAACAATGCTTCAAATACCTCGTCTTCATCCATCTCATCTGCATCGGTGATTGTGCCAAAGTCGAGCATTTCTAGCGCGACATAGGCACTACCATCGTTTGGTTGCCACACATGCACCATGCGATTGGCGTTAGAGAGGTCTAAAAAGCCTGTCGGTGGAATCCACGCCTCAGGGATAGACACCGTGTATTCGTCGCCGATTACCGTTTCTGCACGGAAGAACGGCGTTGGTACCACGTCAACGGTCTGCCCGCTTGTGTCGATGATCGGTTCATCATCATCACCCTGATTATTCAACGCTAATGCGCCCAGACCCCCAGCGACGAGTAACGCCACGACTAGCACAACGGCAACCAGTAAACTTGTTGATGGACCGCTCTTCTGTGGTATGCCAACACCCGTGATATTCGTCTGGCTATCCGCCATCCCTGCTTGCATGGGGATCGGTGTGTTATTGGCGATAGGCATCTGTGAAGGGGGCATGGTCGCATTATCTGGCATTATTTGCCCGGTGATGGTCTTGGTGTTGTCCATCGAACGGGTTGATTCATTGCCGGCTGGTGTGGCGGAAGCCTGTGTCGGTGATGCAAAAGACATTGATTCTCCACGTAATGCCGCGCCCAATGCTTTTGACATCTCTCCAGCAGAGGAAAAACGGTCATTCGGGTCTTTTTCAGTGGCTTTATCCACCACCTGTTGCACCCCATCGGGAATGCCTTCCCGAAAATTGCTGATCGGCGGCATGGGTTCGTTGATATGTTTGAGCAAGACCGCCATCGGTGTTTCCGCTTCATACGGTTCGCGCCCGGTGATGAGTTCAAACACCACCACGCCCATGGCATAAATATCGGCACGTCCATCAATCGACAAACCGTTTGCCTGTTCAGGACTCATGTAAGCGGGTGTCCCGACGATCATACTGCCGGTGAGTTCACTCCCAAGCACACGCGCGATACCAAAATCGCTCAGGTAGGCGTTGCCACCGTTATCCAACATGATATTCCCGGGTTTGATGTCGCGGTGGATGATGCCTTCTTTGTGTGCATAATCCAACGCCTGGCAAATTTGTCGTATCGGGCGTTCGAGTTCATTGATGTCTGCCATGCCCCGCCGGATCATCTGCTCCATACTGCCACCGCCAAGATAGCGCATGGCAATAAAGGGGATGTTCTCCGATTGCCCATAATCATAAATGGGCAGAATATGGGGATGCTCAAGGTGGGCGATAACATCAACCTCACGCTCGAAGCGTTCATAAAAATTCGGGTCATGCATCAAATGACGTGGTAAGACCTTGATGGCAACAGTACGGTTCATAGAGGTTTGGCGGGCGCTGTACACGGTTGCCATACCACCGCGCCCAATCTCTTCGATAATCTCGAATTGTCCGAGCGTTTTGCCTAATAAATCGTCATGGGGTTTATCCGCACTCATTCCGCGTTCTCCGGCTGTACTTGCAAACGGCAGTCATGTTGACCTAAGCGCCAACATTTCCATTATCCCGTAGCATGCAACCCCGCGCAAGATAGAGGACGGTTTGAGCGCAGAATCACCGTGATTTTGCTCATGTTCGGGGGGTAATCGTAGGCATTCACCGTGCTTACTGGTCGTGATGCTCCTGTAAAGTACGCACAATTTTTGCGACAACAGGGGTTAATATGCTGGCATCCACCTCTCGACAGGCGACGATAAACGCAGTGTACGGGATCGGATAGCCCGTTTCTAAGGCTAAACGCCACAGACCACCATAATCGGTTGGTGCTAATTCCTCAATCTTCACCTGTAAGGTCACGCTGTGTTTCACACGGTTAAAAAAGCGAATCACGGTAGTTGTGCGATCTTGCATAACGTCCTTTCTAAACCAGACGCGTTATCTCCCCACAATTTGAACATAGCGCTTCTGTTAGCCAGGGTGCAGAGTGGGCACGATACACACTCACCAATAGGCTTATATGCTGTGTTGCGAATAAATATTTTTTGTATCGTAACAGGTCACTGTATCAAGAACGCTTCAAAACTGTTTCATAAAGTGAGTGAAATAGGGCATTATGGTTGAATCGGGTATCGTAGATCGTTTAGTTTTTCGGATGGATACATTGATCCTCCCATACACAAATTCGGTTTTGTAGGGTGGCAGTGTACCTGCGGTACATAAGCGTATGCACCACTAGAATTTTGTATTGTTACAATTGCAAGATCAGGGCTGATGACTCAACCGGATAGTGTGTCTAACAACGCGACCCAAAACTTATCGATCAATTCTTACAATCGCGTGAAAGTTTTTGCGAAATTCTTCGCTGTGGCTTACTGTTAGGATATGTAAATAATCTAATAGTGATTTAATTTGGAGACAAAACGATGCGTTTAGGACTTTCTACCGGCTACTCTGGCGCAAAGATCGAGCTTCCGATGGCGATGATTAAGGAAGCCGATGCTCTCGGTTATCATGTGGTGTGGACGGCGGAAGCCTACGGGTCGGATGCGGCGACCCCGCTGGCATGGATCGGCGCGCAGACCCAGAATATTCATCTGGGTTCGGCGATTTTCCAGATGCCTGCCCGTACCCCTGCCATGACTGCGATGACTGCCATGACACTCGATCAACTGTCCAGTGGGCGCATGATTCTCGGTCTAGGGTTATCCGGTCCACAGGTGGTGGAAGGCTGGCACGGCAAACCGTATGGTAAGCCACTGGGCAAAACCCGCGAATATGTGACTATTGTGCGTAAAATTTTCGCCAGAGAAGCACCTGTCACGCATGAGGGTAAGCATTATGCCATTCCATATGCTGGTGATGATGCTACCGGACTGGGCAAGCCACTCAAAAGTATTCTGCACGGACGGGCGGACATCCCGATTTATATTGCGTCTATCGGACCGAAAAATGTTACGCTGACGGCTGAAATCGCAGATGGTTGGTTACCGATTTTCTTCTCGCCAGAATTTTATGAGACAACTTATAAACAATATCTTGATGAGGGCTTTGCGAAAGCGGGTAATGATAAAACGATTGACAATTTTGACATCGCGCCATCGGTGGTTGTGTCATTGGACGATGATCTCGAAACCGCGTGGAATCAGGTCAAGCCGTTTATTGCCTTATATGTGGGCGGAATGGGCGCGAAGGGGCGCAACTTCTATTATGATCTCGCGGTGCGTTTTGGTTTTGAAGAAGCGGCAGAAACTATTCAAGATCTGTTCCTGGATGGTAAAAAGGGCGAAGCAATGATGGCAGTGCCGGATGAACTGGTCGATCAAGTGGCGCTTTGTGGCTCGCGTGACCGTATCAAAGACCGGGTGCAATTATGGAAAGATAGCCCGATTAACACCCTCACCATCCAAACTTTTGACATTGAGGTGGTTCGGATGATGGCGGAATTTGTGCTTTAAGCGTGGGATAAAGCGATGATGGGAGCACGTAAACGTTCGATGCTCCCGTTACTTTTTCGTCATTAGCGGGCGAAATCTGCATCGTGGAGCAGACGGATCAAAAAGATTAAAATGACCGCACCAACCACACC
>DAOTXB010000710.1:0-2046 GCA_034435575.1 Anaerolineae bacterium | reverse complement strand
AGGCAGACGCGCCGCCGACCATCTGCGCCCACACGTAACCGATGCGGTAAATCGCTTTGAGTATGTCTATGTGCTGACCCATTCGCCCCCCTTCCAGGAGGCATGCTGGCATGAAGGCAAAACGCCATCGAACGACGACCCCTATTTACCCCATTTTACCTGTAAAGCCATCGGCGATTTGTTGCGTACAGTCGCCAGCCAACACCCTGAGACACAGATCACGGTTTTGTGTGGGCACACACATGGCACAGGCGAGGCGCAGATTCTCCCGAATTTGCAAGTCATTACCGGTGGTGCGGTCTATGCAAACCCTGAGATTCAACGGGTGATTACGGTCAAATAATTGGTTAAAATGTTATATCCACGTCGATAGTTGGTAAGCTTTTTTTAGATTTCAAAACACTTACGGGTTCATATCATCGTTTCTGGCTAGTCAGCATCTCGATTATTTCGTCCATCTCGTTGACTGCATTAAGCACCCTATCGGCATAACCAACTAACGCCTCATTGTTATTATTGCGTCGCTATCAGATAATTGCCTTTTTAGCATAGTTGAAAACCCATGTGCAGTTGTAAGACAACGACGCAATTCGTTCCTTAGGACACCGAGCTTTTCACCATCATCAGCATCTTTATAATGGTTCAAGTCTTGAATACTCACTTGAAATCTTTCTTGATATTTTATTCGTTGGATTTGCGAGACAATAAATAGATAATATGTCCAGCGAGGGGCACACCAACAACAAAGCCACTAATACCACTCAAGAGCACAGCAAGAAGAATTGTTCCAACTTTATCGGAACCAGTTCCAATAATCATTGTGCTCACCTGGAAAAATATTACGCTAAAGAGAAGTCCTAAAGATAACGCCAGTAGAGTAAATCTGAATAACTCACGCATAATTCGATTATTCTTCTAAATACAGTAAGAGGCTTCTAATTTCTCACACCGTTAATCCCCATCAATTGTTCTAAATCCGAATGCTCTTATCTCATCTAAGACATCGTACAATGTATCGTATGTTGTAAATTCAAATCGAACGTGTGGCTTTGTGTAAAATTCGAGCGCAGGAGGATCACTAAGTGCAAAACGAATACCCATATATTTCATTTTATGATAGAACGTTGCTTTTTCCTCATTCCACCACGGTTGGTTTTTTAGCCTTGCAATATTGTTTTCCTGGCAGATGCTAAAGTCAATAAAATGTGCATTCCCTTCACCGTCAGTGTAGGTCACACCCTTTGGCGTAATTTCCGTTATCTTATTTATGCTATTCCCTCACACCGTATCCACGTCAATATCTGCGGCGCGTTCGCCCATCCATATACGGTATTCGATATAAAAGCTCATCACCATATAGTAAACAGGGTAATAAAAACTCAAGATAATCAGCACTTCGCTTGGATCATCCTGTAGCAATAACCAGAAAACCAGCAAAAACCAGATGACCCCTAAACCCCATGTGATTCGCCAGAAAACATAATTTTTACTGGGGTACAGATAGCGTGTAGGGATAAATGTGAGGATGGCGGGCACAACGATAAATGCAATCGTCAATACGTCCGGCAAATTAAACCAGAACAAATACAACGCGACCACGTTCCAATAACTGGGGAAGCCGAGAAAAAAGCTATCATCCGTCTTCATGTTCACCTGTCCATAGGCGTACATACCGGCGAGCATGGGCACAATTGTCCACAGCTCATGCGGGAGAAGCGCCTCCCGCCACATGATGAATACCGGAATCCAGACGAAGGTCAGCATGTCGATCACATTATCGACCATCGCACCGTCAAAATACGGCAAAACCTCGCTCACACGGGCGCGTCTCGCCATAATGCCGTCTGTGGAATCGATCACCATAGAAAAGACAAGCAAAATGAACGCTAATGGTATATCGCCATCAGCGGCGGCAAAGAGCGCGAACATCCCCACGACACCGCCGATTGCTGTGTACAGGTGTACACTCCACGCCATCAAACGTTGTGTGCTGGTGGAATCGGTCATAAATCGGCTTGTCCTTCTGGTGATGGTGTCGGGTTAAGG
>DAOTXB010000709.1:0-2781 GCA_034435575.1 Anaerolineae bacterium | reverse complement strand
GCGCCAGTGGCTTCTAGAGCGCTTTCTTCGGCGGTCAGTGCCATATCTCCCTGCATAAATTGTGCCGTCCGTGATGATGCGATGACCTCGACCTGTGGCAGTGCCTGTACCAGCGCGTCCAAAGATGCAACATGGTCGCTGTGGGCATGGGTGATGACGATACGCTTAATGTCTCCACCGAGGTTCTGTGCCGCGCTTAAAATACCATCTGCGCTTCCCGGTAAGCCCGTGTCAACAAGTGTGAAACCGTCATCTTCACGCACAAGAAAGGCGTTAAAAGCGGTTAATCGCGTCAACTGAATTAAGGTGTCGCCGTGTGTGGTGATTTTCATGTATGTATCCCTTTCCATAAAGGCTAACGACTTTAGCTTTCAAAGATAATGATATTAGCCTTTATCAATTTTGTCAAGCTAATCATGGTAAATTGATGAGTTCTTCTCTTTCATTTAGCGTCATATCGTTAAATGACTATACTCAACCTATGGTTGACTAGGCTACAAATGGAGACGAAATGCCCATATATATTTCCCTTTTACGCGGGATCAACGTAGGTGGCAACAAAAAGATCAAAATGGCGGACTTGCGCGATCTTTACGGCACACTAAACCTGAACAATGTGCAATCGGTGTTGCAAAGTGGCAATGTCGTCTTCGACACAGCATCAACTGACCGGGACGACATCGCCAACACGATCGAACAGGCGATAGAATCAACATATGGCTTCCCCAGCAACATCCTATTACGGACATTGCCGGAATGGGAGCAAATTGTGACAAATCCACTCTTTACCGAAGCACAACGCGAAGACCCCCGTAAATTGCTAATCTTGTTTTTGCGGGATGAGGTGAAAACGGCTCAAATTGACGCGTTGAAAGACACCATCCCCGGACGCGAGATCATCTACCATCGGGGGCGTGAGCTGTATATTGTGTATCCCGATGGTATGGGACGGTCTAAGCTAGACAACAAATTTATTGAGCGTCGTGTCAATACCACGACAACCGGACGCAACTGGAACACCGTCAACAAATTGCTGACACTGGCACAATCAATCAATGCCTAAGCAAACTGTGACAAAACGTGCAATCCCGTTGTAAGACTTTATCAGTAACGTAAGGCTTTATTGTGAATTAGAGAAGGTGGCGTAATGTTAAAAACAATCATCGGTGGATTGATTCTTATAGTGATGAGCATGGTCGCCGTGCCCGTCATGGCACAGATGGACGATGATGGGCGGTGCAGTGGTTATGATCTGCTGACAGTGAGCAGTCCGGCGTTAGTAGACGAAGGCATCACACTGGATACCATACGCTGTACCACAATTTTCGTTGAGGACGAAGACGGCGCGATTAGCCATGTGTTCGTCATCGCAGAATCGCTAGTTGGGTCGTATCTGCGCGGTGTTGACCTCACGGATGTGGATGTCAGCGGTATTGATTTCAGTTATGCAAACCTGCGCGATGCGTCATTATCGGGCATTTCTGCCTCAGCCGTGATGTTCGTAGAGACGGATTTTACTGGCGCAGACCTGAGCAATAGTGATCTAACCTTCGCCTATTTGCCCTATACTGTTTTGCAGAATACCAACTTCACAGGTGCAGATTTAACTGGCGCGGAATTGACCGACGCGGATGCCCTCAGCGCAAACTTCACTGATGCGATTATGGATGATGTAATCGGCTATGAGAGCGATTAATCACCGCATATTTTGATGACGTGAAACACCCCCTATAGCAAGCCCCAAGAGCGCACCTATCGCGCTCTTTTTTGTTTCGACTAACGATTCATATTTCCCAAAAATTATCCCAAGTTTATCCCAAATTCCGCCTATAAGGAGGCAATTTTCATGACCCCATTTAACGATGCCCTCAGTGCACTTGCTGATCTAAGTATCAGTGGCATCAGCGCAAATCTGGCGATCAATACCATACCCAACACCATCAATCGGGGACAATTACCGGCATTGCTGGTCTTGCCTGTTACACCAGACAATGACACCCATAGCGTGTTCGGTGAGCGCGGAGACGGCTTTGCACCTATGGCGTTCGCGGATGGCACACAAACCGTGACGTACACCGTGACCCATCTGCTATTGGTAACACCCACAAGCGCAGGGGGAGGGTTGCGGGCACATCTTCCTGCACTTGTGCCATTGATCGATGCGTACTTCAGTGCTTTCACGGAAAACCCCATGCTAAACGACACCTTACGTGAGGCGGCACGGGTGCGTGTCGAGCCGGCAATCCTGACCTATGGCGATGTCGAATACGTCGGTTGTGTCTTCCGGCACACATGGCACATCGGATATTGAGATGCATGGCAAACCGCCATGTTCATTCTCCGTCAACCTCCCAAAAATCAACGAGAAAGGATAAATTGCGATGTCCATTACCTATGCCGTCGCACTCGACAAAAATGGGGATGGGTTCGTCAATACACAGGCGAACAACACCGACCCGCCCAATCTGCTTCCTACGCCTGTTACCTATGCTGATTTACCCTTCACGGCGGACGGCGCAAATGCCTCCGTCAGTGTCGAACGGGCGCTATTCCCTTATGGTGTGAAGTTTCTACGGGCATTCCTGATGTCCACAACCGCTGGCAAGTTAGTGATCGGCACAACCTTCTGGGGTGTATCGCCAATAGACAGCATTCCGGTCATTGCCGGACAAGAATACACCGTCGACTTCTGGTTGCGGGGTAATTCTGGGTATAGTGCAGTCGCGCTGGACTTTGCTGTTTATGATCAGAGCGCCACACAAATTACGACCAAAAGTATCA
>DAOTXB010000708.1:0-1510 GCA_034435575.1 Anaerolineae bacterium | reverse complement strand
CTACCATCCGGTTTACGATACCAGTTGATGCTTGCGCCTTCATGCTGGATACCCGCGCTCAACGCCGCTATTATCGTACCATGCAAACGGATAATTTCTTCATGAGATAGGCTATCACTGGTGCGGAGCGGGTGAATTTGTGCGCGATAGAGGGCTTCATCGGCGTAGATGTTGCCCACACCCGCCACAAAAGTTTGATCGAGCAGTAACGCTTTGATGTTCTTCTTGCGTCCACTTATGCGCTCTTGCATCACATCAACGGTGAAATCGTCACTCAAGGGTTCGGGACCGAGTTTTGCGGTGATGCTCAGGATGTCACTAGTCAGATACACTTTGCCGAACTTTCGTGCATCAGAAAAGCGCAGTTCCTTGCCACCATCTAACCCGAGCTTAAAATGTACCCATTTATCGGCATGTTGGATTTCATCAGCATCAGTGACGTAAAGTCGCCCGGTCATTTTAAGGTGGACGACCAGAATATCATGGTTAAGCTCACACAAAATGTACTTGGCACGGCGATTAACCGCGCAGAAAGTTTGCCCTAGAATGCGATCTGCGAATTGTTGTGGCGGTGGACTATGGATCGTCTTATCCCAATCGTGCCACATACTTTCAATGGTGTGACCGATCAAGGGTTTTCTTAGGCTTCTTACAACGGTTTCTACTTCAGGTAATTCAGGCATAGGGGTATTGTACTGCTAAATTCTCTTTTTTAGGTGATGTTCGGACAAAAATCATACAAGCACAGCGATAAATTGCTATACTGAATGTGTTAAATAGATGAAAGTGTGAGAGTCTTATGGTCGAATCCACCACCAAGCGTATGACGGCAAGCGAATATTTGCAATTGCCGGAAAACAGTTAACCTGTGGCGCTTTTAGGTGGCATTGTGCATCATTATCCCTCATATTATGTAGTTTATCAGCGCGGATGGGTAATTTACTGATGATGCTTTCAAATTCTTCATTAGCTGGTGACTTATTTCACGGTTTGACTGACGTGAAATTTGATAAGTGCAACGTTGTTCAACCCGATATTCTGTCGGATGCTCAGTTTGAATCGTCAGTGTTAGGTAAGTCGATTGATTTGAAGGGTGTGTTTGGAGAATAATCGTTTCTATCTGTGAACCCCTGTTTCCAACCCAATCACATTGGGCTATAATACGAATGTTCTAACTTGAGCCTGTGTGTATATGGGTCAAGTCCCACATAATAAGCGTATTTTTGAGCCACTTTTATGACAACCAACAATCAATTTGTGCATTTACACGTCCATACCGAATTTTCGCTGTTGGACGGATTAAGCCGCATCAAGAAATTAGTCAGTCGCGCTAAAGAACTCAACATGCCCGCTGTCAGCATCACGGATCATGGGGTGATGTTCGGCGTGATGGATTTTTATAACACTGCCACGAGTGAAGGTATCAAGCCGATTATAGGCATGGAGGCATATATTTCTCCGCGTGGTATGGAGGATAGGGATGCGAAACTTGACCGTACCGCTTTCCATA
>DAOTXB010000707.1:0-16266 GCA_034435575.1 Anaerolineae bacterium | reverse complement strand
ACAAGACTATCAAACAGTGATGGAAGCGTTTGATGTGGCTGTGGAAGCGTTTGGTGTTGGTAAGCACACACACCTGATGCAAGAAGCCGTGCAATATTATCTTGAGCGCAAACAACACCCTACCGCACGTAGTCATCCCGGTACCACCGAAGGCTATGTACACGGTTTGGGGCATGGATTGGGTTTGCAAGTTCATGAAAGTCCCAGCATAAACCACACCAATAAAACGGACAAATTTGAAGTGGGTAATGTCATCACGATTGAGCCGGGGCTATATTATCCAGATCGCGGGTATGGCATCCGCATTGAGGATACCTTTTATATCAGTGAACAGGGTGAACTAATCTCGTTAACACCGTTCCGCAAAGATCTAATTTTGCCACTACAGGGTTAATGGTTGACCCAGTATTGAATGTATATGTCGGGGAGGATTACGATATCCTCCCAAGGTAATCGTATCAAATCCAAAATCTGTTTCTTCATACGATTTAGGTTCGCTGGAATTTTAGCACCTCATGGTTCAGCCAAGGGTGCCCATGATGCCTGTAATCCGGTCACGCCGTTATCATCCTGACGCGCTCCGCCACCCTGTTGTGCCAGTGGAATTGGATCGTCGATTTCCGGTGGCAAAAAGACGAATACGCTCAAAATACCACATACGAGCATCACGGGTAACACAACAATGCCGATCAATAAGCGTTTTATGGTACGTCTCCGTGCAGACTACATTTCTGCATCCCACTAAATGCTAAGCACTATTTCATTTAAGTATGCGCCAGAGCATAACATAACTTTGCAACGTCTCGTGAACAAATAGCGTATAAGTACATAGTGTTCAAAAAATATTTTCAAGGAGATTAGCATGGCAGACATCATGTACCGTAAATTCACCCCGGAAGACATCCCCGGAGTCGTCAAGGTTACCCATGCGGTAGCAGAACACGACGGCGAAGAAGGGCGCATGACCGAAGACATGATTAGACAGATGCTACAAATACCGTTTATTTACCCTGAAGAAGATTTTTACGTATGCTTAGACACAGACGATACCATCATCGGCGTGACATTAGGTTTCCTACATCCCCGTACAGGCAAGGCTCAAGCAAATTACCTGCTACACCCTGATTGCCCGGAAGAAACCTATAAACCAAAAATGCTCGAACTTGCACTATCGCGTGTGCAAGCGCGTATGAACGATGTGCCGGAAGACATCACTATTTATGTGGATTTTCCCATAAAAGACGGCAAGACCTATGATATTGACCTGTTAGCAGGGAATGACTTTGAGGAAGTTCGTCGATTTTATACGATGCGAATTGTGCTTGATGAACCTGTGGACGCGCCGGATTTCCCCGACGGCTTAGAAATTCGTCCGTATGACTCTGACCAACATTTAGAGGCTGTTCATGCCGCCCATCAAGAAGCCTTCCGTGACCATTGGGGGCACAGCGAGGATACGCCATTTGATGAATGGGAAAAAAGCGTCACCGCGCGTCACACAGCGCCGGAAAAATGGTGGTTTGTGCTGTGGGATGTCGAAAAAGACGAGATCGCAGGGTATAGCCTGTGTATGGTCGATCAGGCAAAAGACAATATGATGGACGTGGATTTGTTGGGTGTGCGTCGTGCATGGCGTAAACGTGGATTAGGCATGGCGCTGTTGCGTTATTCGTTCCATCGCTTTCAGCAAGCCGGTTATACGCGTGCTTCGTTGGGTGTGGATGCTTCCAGCAAGACCAACGCTGTCGCCCTCTATGAACGCGCCGGAATGCACCAGCATGAGTGTCTCATCGTATTGCGTAAAATTTTGCGTGGTGACCCTGCCAATATCGTGGAGTGAGCTGTATTTCATGTAACCATAAGCCTGTGGGCGACTGTGCAGATAAATCAGCATTGCAGATCGCCCACTAGCGTTAATCTCCTAGAACGACATGATTTTTACTGATGTTTCCATTCGGGTTTACGCTTTTCGATAAAGGCGTGCATGCCCTCGGTGCGATCTTCTGTACCGAATAGGATGTAGAAGTTGCGCTTCTCAAATTCTAACCCTTCTTGCAAGCTCAGTTCAAACGAGCGATTGACCGCGTCCTTGCCCATTTTGATCGCAATCTGTGACATCGACGCGACTTTCTGCGCGAGCTTGATCGCCTCATCTAGATAGGTTTCTACGGGTGTGACCCGATTCACCAACCCATATTTGAGGGCTTCGTCTGCGCTCAACTTACGATCTGCCAGCACCATTTCCATCGCAATCGCTTTACCCACCGCTTTGGTCAGGCGTTGCGTACCACCCGCACCGGGGATGATACCGAGGTTGATCTCCGGTTGCCCGAATACGGCAGATTCTGACGCGACGATCATATCCGCCATCATCGCCATCTCACAGCCCCCGCCAAGCGCATAACCGGACACCGCCGCGATAATCGGTTTGCCGATTTTCGCCATGCGTGACCAATCCGTAAAATCATCGGCGACCATCTCCACCGCAGAGGCTTCCGCCATTTGTTTGATGTCTGCACCAGCGGCGAAAGCGCGGTCACTGCCAGTGAGGATGATGCACCCGATTGAGGGGTCATTGTCAAACATTTCCAGCGCAGTGAAGGCTTCGCCAGTAATCTGACTATTGAGTGCGTTGAGTGCCTTCGGGCGGTTGAGCCGTACGATGCCCACACCATCCACTCGCGTTTCTACAAGGATCGTTTCGTAAGTATTTTCAGTCATGCGTAAAAGTCCTTTTTGCATGTAAGTGCAGTAATTGAATCATGATTTGATTAATGCTTATCATACCATAAGCACTATAAGTATGGTGGAAAGTCCTGACATAACATATTCATGTGTCGAGGAAAGTAGGTGGCTTACCAAGGGGGCATTTTGCAGAAAATGAACAGGGTCTAATAAGGGATTGATTTCCGTGAACGCGTTGACATCATCTTGCGTTCAGCGGCGACACGGCTAAACGCTTCTTCATACAGATATGTATCCCGAATAGACTCTAAGATGAGGCTACGGTTCGCCACAGCATCGCTATCAAAAAACCAGTACAGGCTCATCAACGGGGAGATAAAGACCGATGTCGGGTTGGCACGAGGATACATCTTGAAATTACCGAACTCGCCATTCACTGCGGGTATAATACGTGTGCTGATGTGGCTTTTATGACGCTGTTCGCCGTTGTTCTTGCCACCTTCCCAGGCAAATCGACAGGCAGATTCGTATTGTGCAAAAGCGTCCATCTGTGGGGTGAGCGCACAACTGCCATAGAAGGCATTTTCCGCCGCCAACGCTGCGATATTTTCCAGCGCGAGATAGTGGCATACATTTTCTTCCACTTCTGAACCGAACCCGATGCACGCCAGCAATTTCACCTGCACATCATCTAGCGCCTGCACCGCTCCTAGCGAAATCGTGTCTTCGAGGAGTGTGCCAGCGCCAATTTCATCACCACGCATCAGCGAATCCACACCACCATCGACGAGGACAATCGCGTCGACCCCGCCGATGTGCTCCAGAAGTAATGTGTAAGCGCTGTTGAGTGCCTTCACACCTGAACGCGCTAATAACCACACAGTCACATCTTCGTTATGCGCTTCTTGAAACCACTGCGCCAGATGTCCCTCAGGGTAATAGCCTATATCAAAGCGCACCTTTCCCTGTGTACCGATCACCAGCGTTTTTTCTAACACTTGCACTTCATCCAGCGCATCAGCTAACGCCAGATCCATAAAAGAATAGTTCGCTAGATGCACCGTTTTTCCGGCATCCTTAAGCGTGAAGTACAACGGCAGTCCGGCAAAAATATCAAACCCGCCACCCGCGCCAGCAATCAGCACAGTTTGACAGTCTTTGAGATGGTCTAAAATCGGTAAATTGAGCTTCATGGCTAGTGTCTTATCGGTACGCGAAAGTGGTTTGTATCGTCTGAGTGTGTTGAAGAGGCGCAACGATGTACCTTATTGATTGGATATTGGTCTGTGGTTTAATCATACTATTGAACGATGAATCGTAGCGTTAATGCCTGTGGAGTGCAGGTTATCGGGGATAATCAGCCGGATCATCCCCATAGATGATGTCAACTCACCCGCCATCATCACTCGCAGGCACGACATCTGGCGTGGCTTCTGGCACCAATGTAAATTCTATAATTCGCAGATTATCCACACTAAAGAAATCAGCACAGGTCAGTATGTCGCGCGCACCCCAGCCATTAACCCCGCCGGGCAGTTGCACCCGCAACCACGCGCCACTGTCATCGCGTCCATCAACCACCAGGCGTATGTCCTGTTGCACGGTGCTTACCACATTTGACGATCCATCTGGCGAGGCGAATAATATCAACTCGGTATCGGGCGTACATTCAGGCACGATCACGTCGATATTCACAACAGATTCCACTGTGTTACCGGCAACATCCGTACCAATTAACGTAATCGTAAAGTTATCTTCTGCGATGCCGGGCACGGTCACTTCACCCTCCGCGCCATAGCTCGGATCAACCGTAGTGGTGGTGCTAAAGCCAATTAACCCATCAACACGGGTATTGGTCGCGCCACGCACACGCCAGCGCAACGACATGGTTTCTACGGTGTGCCGGACAAGCACTGTCGGCAAAACTTCAAAATATTCAACCGTTAACGGACGCTCAACTGTGATCGCAACAGTTTGCTCATCACTATTATCGCCGTTGATCGCCTCCAGACCGATGACTACCGCACCTTCATATTCATCGCTGGTCAGGTTGACTGTCGACGGTTCCGGTGAGATATCGTCTAAGATCGGCTCGCCATCCACACTGATAACCAACGAATCCGCGTCTGTAACATCCCAATCCAGCGTAATAAGGTCACCCTGCATGACCGTTGTGGATTGCACATTGAATGCAGTGATTTCTGGATTAGGGTCGGGTGCATTCACAACCAGCACAACCGCCAAAATCAGCAAAACAATAATGCCCAACCCCGCCGCGAGGATGGTCAACGCCGCCCATGCGGGGAATAATGCCCGTTCGGTATAAGTTGCCCCGACTGGCATCAAAAATCCTGCATTGTCCCGTGAGCGCACCAATAATGTGAACGGATGCACGCGATCTCCACCGATGTAATTACGCGAAACCGGCTTGATCTCGCCCTGTATTACCTGCCGTTGTCCGGGACCAAGTGTGATCTGTGGTGCGGTGATACCAAACCGGAGCGCGTTATCTTTGCTCCGTGCGCTCACCGTGACCGGCATGGGCACACTACTCTGATTGTGCATATGCAAACGGAATGGTTCGTTCGGCGATAATCGTTGTGAGGCTAATGCCACACCAAAACCGGTAAAGCCAAGAATGGTGGTGTTGACCTCTGCGGTTAACATGGCATCAGCGTCATCAAGGTGCGAAATTTTAATGGTGATGGTATATATGCCCGGGGTGCTTTCGCTCCGGCGCACCGGTTTTACGCTCAACAGAATCGAGGCGGTCTGCCCTGCATCTACCTCAAGCTGTGGGCGGTTCACACGGAACCATTCTGGATGCACAGATTCTAGCTCGACGTTGTAGACCTGTGTTTCATCGCTCGTGTTCGTCAGCTTGATTTCGGTAGAGGTATGTGACCCCGGTGGAATGGCGATGGGTGGATCACGCACTTGCATCGTGAAGGGCACCGCCTCTTTCGTGATCTTATTCGTGTCTTCTTGGATAGGCGACATCGGTAAGGTCGGGATGTCCTCAATCGCATGGTAGATCATGCGTAGATGCCCGATTTGCACCTCCTCACCGCCACGCAATTCACGCGGTTCATTGCTGGTAATGCGTAACCCGTCAACATAGGTGCCGTTGGCAGAATCCATATCTGTGATAAACACACGCTGATCTTCTAGCGTGATGCTGACGTGATAGCGCGAGATGGTGTCTGTATCAAGCGCGATGGTGTTACCGCTAGAGCGCCCAACCGAGATGCTATTGTCCTCTAATGAGAACGTTTCAAATTTGCCATCGGGCCAGTAGACATCAAGCCGACCATATGCCATTTGTACCCGTCCCCTGTGATTTCGTAAAAAGTATTATGTGTATTGTAGCCTGATGCGCGATTCCGGCAAAATATCGTCAGGTGGACGGTGGATAACCTCAATCAAAAACCCCTCTTTATGCTGGTAAGAGGGATTCGATCACCTGAAATCATTTGCATGAATTATGGTGTATCGTACAGTTTACGGATGGTCGGCAACAGATAATCCTCAAATGCCGATGTCACATCATATTGCGGGTGCCAGCCCCAATCATCGCGTGCAACCGAGTCATCCATATCACGGGGCCAACTGTCGACGATATTTTGCCGACCTGTGGCGGGTTCATAGCTAATTTCCGCATCAGGGAAAGCGTTTATCGTGCGTTCGGCAAATTGCTCTGCGGAGAGGCTAAAACTGCTTACGTTATACACCGCCTGTGTCAATGTCTCTGGCGACGCGCTCGAAAGATCAATCAGTGCCTTGATCGCGTCCGGCATTACCATGAATGGAATTGTGGTATCCGGGCGGACAAACGAGGCATAAGGCTTGCCCTGTGCCGCTGAATGGAGCATCTCCGGTGCATAATCGCTAGTGCCACCACTCGGTAACGTGGTCGCGCTGATGATTCCCGGAAAGCGCACACAGCGGAAGTCCACACCTTGCGGTTCGCTAACAGGTGCCAGTTGGCGATAGTGGTTGGTGTAATAGCGTCCGAGGTGTTCGCCATAGAGCTTATTACAGCCATACATCGTAATCGGCATCAGGTGTTCGTTTTCTTTAACCGGAGGAATACTCGCTTTGGTTGCTAAATCTGGCACACCATACACCGCGACTGAACTCGGATAGACAAATTTGACCGCTTCTCCTCGCCAACGCGCCTGCTCAATCGCCAGTTGCAACAGGTTGACTGTGCCCTGAACGTTCACACGATGCGCGGACTCTGGACGAAATTCTGAGTGGGTGGAGAGCAAAGCCGCAAGATGAATAATTGTGTCAATCTCGTATTCGCTCATCAAGGTATCGAGCAGATGTGTATCCAGAATATCACCAACGATGGCGGTATCCACATAAGGCATAATCGCATCATCCATCGTGCGGATGTCTAGCACAACAATGCTGGGTGGATTAGGCAATGCGCGTAATTGTTTGATCAAACCATGCCCTACCTCACCATTTGCGCCGGTAATCAGGGTAATATGTTTTCGCATAAGTCTTGTCCTCAAAAAAATGCAACCGCATCCAAAGTAGTTCCCCGAAGTGTAACCGCTCGGGCAACTTCCGAACAGTCAAAATGCACAAATTGTGCTGTGCAACGTAAATTCATCCATTTGCGTATTAGGACATATACAGTTCACAGAGACAGACCGATTACCCTGTCGTAAATGCTAGACAGAACCTATGATTGTGCTATAGAGTCAGACTGTGAGCATGTTTTATAGAAGGACAAATGTGCAATGACATCAGTATGGTGGGGAACGCGCACCAATGTCTCGCCACGATTACGATTAGAGGTCGAGGCGATGCGGGCGACGTTCGGCAATACGTTTAAGCTGGTTGTGCCTCAGTTCGGGTTACTTTATTGGGAGGGTGTGGTACAGGTTAATCTCGCACGGCTAAAACGCCCGGATCACACGTTGAAGATTCTTTATCCGAAGGATTATCCAAATCGTCCGGCAGAAGCCTATGTGTTAACGCCGAGGGTATTCAGCGAAAAACATCAATATGAGGACGGGCAACTGTGCTTATTTAACCCGAAAGATGGTGAGCAATACGGCTGGAATCCATCACGCTCGACTGCCGTTACGGTAACGGCGTGGGCGATCCAATGGCTGTATGCGTATTATACATGGCGGGCAACCGGCGATTGGCCCGGTGTTGAGGAACGAGTCAACCCGAACACACCGTTGCCACCACGCAGACGGAGATAACATGAAGCGAATCTGGAGACGACTCATGGGAACACGGGGAATCGTCCCCAATCTGGTGCTGTCACAAAGGGTCATTGAGAAAATGGCGCTGACAGCATCACAGTATATGGAGGATGAAACCGGCGAAGCGATGGTAGGGATCGTTGAACCGGGCAAGAATACCAATGGCGTACCGACGATCTATGTGCTTGATACAATCTCGCCCGATGAGAGCGCTGTACGACAATCACACACCTTTCAGCAAGGGGATGAACGACAGGACGAACTTATCTGGTGGTTACAGGAAAATTGGCGCGAACGTCGTGATTATCTACGGGAGACAGCCTCCGGTGCGGCGCAAGCCAAATGGGATGAACCTCTGCGTTATCTGGGTGACTGGCACAAACAACCGGGCTATATGATCGCACCGAGTGGTGGCGATTTAATGACCGCGATGGCATGGCTTGACGATGACGAAAACGAGATGAATGCCTTGCTTGTGCCCATTGTCACTGTCGGGCATCCGGCGACCACCGCCACCAGCGATGCACAGGTCAACTACATCACAGCACAAATGGATGATGGCTCGTTTATGCGGGTGGATTGGTGGTACATTCACCGTGATGTGGGTATGTTCCAGCCAATTAATCCGGTTGTGTACCCCACAGAGCAATTGCCGGAACTAACCGCCTATCCCTGGCATTTGACCAAGACAGATCGCGTAGAAACTGAAATCGCGCAGTTAAAGGCGGAGGGCTTATTTGTCTCAGTCTTGCTAGAAGATACTGATAAAAAGCTCCCGTTAGAAATCTGCTTATTAATGGCACGGCAGGGGGCATCAGAATTTTTCTGTGCGGTCACGCACATTGATTATCCAGCAACCGCACCTGAGCTGTATAAAGGACCGTATATCTCGCTTAAACAGGACGAGACAATGTACGATATCTTTGAAAAATTTTGGGATCAAGCAGAAAAGGTAGACGACCCACCGGATTGGCAATGGACAGAAAACACCTATCTGATTGATTATTTGCAAGCCGTAGAAGATCATCTCGGCATTCGTGTGCAACCTGAACCTATCAACACTACAGACACAACTGCCACCCCAGAACCCCCGGATACCGTCGCAGAAGATGCAAACGCGACAAACGAAGAATCACCGACGACTACCCAGGAGGAGAAAACCTCATGACAGCATGGGATCGTGTAGAGCGCCTCATCGGTAAAGATAACCTGAAACGACTGTCCGATAAACGTGTCGGTGTGGTTGGCTTGGGGTCGGGTGGTGGGTTTGTCGCGCAGGGCTTGGCGATGAGTGGAGTCGGTAAATTTGTGTTGATCGACGATGACACGCTGGAAGAATCGAATATCGTGCGTCATGTCGCGGATTTGCGCGATCTTGGTCAACCCAAAGCGGATGTACTGGCGAACCTCATCAAACAGCGCAACCCCGAAGCAGAATTGGATGTGCATGTGGGACGGGTAGAAGATCATCTGGATGCATTGGATGATCTTGATTTATTGGTGGTTGGCGTGGATGGCGAAGGCGCGAAGTATATCATCAACGAAGCCTGCTTAGAACGTGACCTGCCTGCCGTGTATGCTGGCGTATATGAACGCGGTGAAGGGGGCGATGTGGTCATTATTCACCCTTATGATGGACCGTGCTACGCTTGTTGGGCGGCAGAATTGCGCGAAGGGCTGACGATGCCCGGTGTGGATGATGGCGAAGAACTTGATTACGGTATGATTGGTAAAGATGGCACCTTAGAAGCCGAACCCGCGCTGTGGTTGCATGTTGTCCGTGTCGCCTCTGCACAGGCAGATCTCGCGCTGAAAGAATTGCTGAAAGAGACGGATTTGTATCAGCCGTTACCGGGTAACACGCTGATTATGGCGAATAATGCCATCGAGATTATCGACGGTGAAGTGACCCCGCCACATTCTGCGGTATGGGTGACAATCGGACGTGATCCTGAGTGTCTGGTGTGTGGTGATAAGATCCGTGCGCGAGGTGAAGCACAGGACGAACATCCTGATGCGGAGATGTCCCTCTCAGAATTAACCGCTGAACTTGGCATTGAACTGGAAGACGACGATATCCAGAAACAAGCCTGAAATTCCAAACTCAATCGACATATATTTTCAGCAATAAACCGGATTTCTCTAGGAAGTCCGGTTTTTGTATGAGAAATCGTCAATATTGTTAAACAACCCGTGCAACACGAGCCACAAATCCTGCACTTAGGTATAATAAACGGATGGAGACGGTTACGAAGGTTGAGTGGATAACCAAGGTATGAGCGAGAATTCAGAATGGGTGAGTTTACGTCGGGCGGCAGACATTCTGGGTGTGCATCCGGCGACTGTCCGCAATTGGGCGGATAAAGGCGAGATTGCTTCACGGCGCACGCCGGGTGGACACCGCCGTTTTTTGCGGTCAGAACTGACACAACATGCCCAGATACAACAAGATGAAATTCAGCCGATGGAGTTCAAGATCATCGTACAGAACGCGCTCGGTCAGGCACGGATGAAGGTCGGCGAAGGCAACCTCGAAGATGTGCCCTGGTACGCGGCGATGAACGAAAAAGCGCGCGGGGCGATGCGCTCTTTAGGGCGAGAAACGCTAGAAGACCTGCGTTCATACCTCACAAGTGGCGCGACTGACACCGAACTCGCCAAAGCCATCAACCTCGGCAGAGATTATGCGCGTGAACTGAGCGAAGATGGGCTGACACTGCCACAGGCGATGCGCGGATTTTTCTATTTCGGAGATTTTGTCTTCAATTCGATCCTCACATGGTCAGAGATTAACGCACCCCGCAGTGCTACCGAATGGGCTGTGCTCGTCCGACAAGTGAACACCTTTATGAACGCGCTCTTGCTCTCTATTGTGGAATATTATGAGGAAGAGTGACCACATTGCCCGCTAGGTCAGACGGATATGCTGATCCACACACAAACCCACCGGATACAGCATGGGTTGCTTTAAGCCTTATTCGACATCTGGGTGGTAAAACATTTGCTACATTATTAGCACACTTCGACCATGATCCTGCCCGTATCCTCAACGCCACAACGGACGAATTACGCGAGGTGCGCGGGATTGGCGCAAAACTGGCGAATGCGATTAGCATGGTCAACACACAGGCGGTACAAACCAATATTACGCGCTGGCAAAAGCTCGGCTTACACATCCTCACAGCGCATAACCCGGCTTACCCGTCGCGCTTTGGCACCGTGGACGATGCGCCGCCGACGATTTTCGCCTTTGGTGATCTCAAAACGTTCAACGCACCCCGCGCCGTAGCAGTGGTCGGCACACGGAAGCCAGATCGAAATACACGCGATATTATCAGCAATTTGGTTCAAGTCCTTGTTCAGCGCGATATTACGATTATCAGCGGATTAGCCCTGGGCGTAGATATTACCGCGCATCAAGAAACCCTCGCCTATCCGCAAGGTAAGACTGTGGCTGTGTTGGGCAGTGGAATCTTACAGATATACCCGCGTGAGCATCTACAATATGCACGGGCGATTGCCAGACGGGGTGCGTTGTTGTGTGAAGTTGCGCCCGATGCAAGTGTGAGTAATTCCGGTCTTGTCGCACGTAATCGCCTGATTACAGGATTGAGCGATACCGTTTTTGTGATGGAAACCCGCGTTGATGGCGGTGCAATGCACGCGGCACGCTTCGCACAGGGGCAAAAGCGTCCAGTAGTCGCGTTGGATATTGACGCATCCGGCAATCGCCAATTGATTGACGCGGGCGCGTTTCCACTCGCCACTGATTTATCCAACCTCGGCGAGGTGCTTGATGATAACTAAAACACTGCTTCCCTATTATGCGCTATCGTCATCATCAGCATCAAACGGATTGTCAATTTCACCTTTACGGATCGGTTGGTCATCTGGATGTATCGCAGAACCGGTATACCCGAGGTCATTCATCCGCTTCTGTTCTAGCTTTTCCAGCACATCCGCCACCTTGCCATAATCGGCTTCGGGGATTTTGTGGTCAACGCCCTTCGCATCACGATAAATGTAGCCCGTTCCGCCACACCAGTCACAATCGGCGGTTTCACCCGTGAAGTCATCTTCAAACCACCCATACCCATCACAGGAGACACAGCGGCGAATTTCAAGATCAGTCATGCTTCATCCTTCAATTTTTCATGATTATACGGGATGATTACATTTACCAACACAGTCACAACCCAACCCTAACCAAATGTTTTTGGCACGGACTATAAATTTTACCTATAATTTTATGTATAGGACTTACGCACTTGCACAATGTAATCAGTTATTAGTCGTCAGTTATTGGCAAAAAATGGCGGTAAGCCAAGAACAAAACCAGTTGCTGGTGACTCACTGAAAACTAAAAACTGTGAACTGCGTAACTCCTAAAGTAGTAATTGTTCATCCAAATAAAGAATCCGAGAGTTATGACCACGTCTGCACAAGTTCAAGAAGCATTTGAAGACCTGCAAAGCACAGATAGTGCTGTTCGGAAAGCCGCGATAGTACGATTGCGCGCGATGCTAGACGATAATAGCCTTGACCCGAACTTGCGCTGGACAATTATGGAAAAGCTGGCGGAAATCGATTCAATGCCTGTCAGCGATGATGATCGCTCGAATGATGATGAATCATTGCTGGAAGAAGGCGAAGATGCGGAAGACTGGCTGGATCAACTGGCGGCATCCAAAAATCCAGAAGTCCCGGCGGATGACCAACCCGCGATCCCCGCTAACGAAGATTGGCTAAATGAAGTCAGTGAGCATCATGGTGCAAGCGACCCCGGCGGGTCTACCGAGGTTATACCGTCCGAACTCGCCAACGAAATCATCGAGAATATGCGCGACGTCAACGAAATACCGGGCTGGTTGGACGAAATGATTATGGATGAATCCGAGGTGACGAGCATGCCCACCGAGGAATATATGCTGGATTATGCCGACGAGGACATTCCCTCATGGTTACAGAATGACACACAACAGGTTGTTCCAACGGACTTCGGCAAAGAGGCAAGCCCAACCCTTGAACCGGAACCTGCGTTTGCTGATTCAGAGATGCCGGATTGGTTGAAGGATACGTCCGAAGAAGAAGTCGCGGATTCACCCGCACCAAAACCAGCGCCCGTCGCTGTGGCTCCAGCACAAGCGCCACCTACCACGCACACCGGACAGGTACAATTTTCAGCGTATCATCCCCGTGTGATCGCCCCAAAAACGTGGGAGCCATTTTATACTTACGCGTTTGATGCTAGTGCGGCGGGTGATGTCATGGCGGATGCGATGCGCGCATTGGGCGAAAAAGCACCCAACTACAACGCCAGTGTGCAATCCGCTAACACAGCGATCCCATCTGGCACAGCAATCACCGCAACGCCATATGTCCCCGGTTTTCAGTTCGCACCGATGAGCATGACCATGTTATTTGATGAAGCATGGTCGCGTTTTGATTTTCGGATTAAAGCCAAAAACGCAGGGTTAAACCAATTTGAAACTGGACGTGTGACCTTCACGGTAGATGGCATTATCGTGGCAGATGTCCCGATTTCGGTCTACGTCGGCAAGACATCACCCGCTATGGAGGTGCAATCCACCCAAAAAGATGCGTATCAATCCATCTTCTGTAGTTATAGTCATGCGGATACACATATCGTCGAACGGGTAGAACGCGCCTATAAAGCCCTCGGTCTGGAATATCTGCGCGATGTCACAGCTCTAAAAAGTGGCAATCATTGGAGTGACGAACTCCTCCGCTTGATTGACCGCGCCGACGTGTTTCAGTTGTTTTGGTCAAAAACCGCCTCAGAATCACCCTATGTCCGGCAAGAATACGAATACGCTCTCAAGTATGACTTTGTGCGCCGGAACTTCATCCGTCCGGTGATCTGGCAATCGCCCTATCCACCCATCCCACGTTCCCTGAGCCACATCCATTTTGCCTATCATCCTGATCTGTCAGCAGTCTCAGAATAGATGTTGAATCAAGCAAGATATCTGAAATGCCCTTCTATGTTATTTGCAGGATCGAAACTATCCTAGATGCGACAAACTAGCGATAGCTAAAATCGGATGCAAAAGGAATGGCGTTGAGCTTCGTCGCGACAGCTTGCGAGGCGATATTATCGGCGGAGGTACTATAGAAGGGGATTCTGCCGGATGCGTGAATTGCATTTGCCCAATCTTGCACAACGATACTCGCATACCCCTGTTTGCGGGCATATTCCGCTGTAAAGGCACCGGCTTCGGTAGCAGAGGCTGTATTGCGAGCGCAAAAGCAAAGTGATACGACAGACTCATCTTCCACAATCGCACAAATCGGACTACGAAAATTTAGCCTATCTCCAGAGAAAGTATAGGGGACTTGTAGCAGATGACGATTCTCTGCGGTAATGCGTGTGCTACGCGGTGTATGGTCGGTTTTTGGGATGATGTAGGCAGGTCCTGAGCGAATCACATCTATCGGGGTAATTTTCTCCAAAAGTGCGATGTATTGCTGATGATGGCGGAGTGGTTGCAAAAGTTTTTGCGAGGTTGGTTCTTTCTCAATCAGCGCTTCAATTTGGGGTATAAGTTCTTCGGGTTGATCGTCACGCAAGCTGAAAATGCAGGATTCTATGGTTCGCATGATGACCAGCCGTGGTAGATACTGATTTGAGGCAGGTTCGTTGATACCGATTAAACGTCCGGCTGAATTGAAGGTATAGAGGGTATTGAGGCGATGCTGTGTCTGTTTTGTCATCTTGATAGCTTCTATATTTTGTCGGGTGATAATCCTACTTTAGAAATCGTTATTCTGATTATAGTGTATCGAAAACTGTGAGAATCCCCCCATCCCCCTATCCCACGCGCCCTGAGTCACACCCATTTCGCCTATCACCCTTATTTAGCGACGCACAAAGAATCAATGTAAGATACAGGTATTCTCGTCCAATAATTGTATCATGGAGCGCACTTATGTCGCCTATTGCCATCGTCATTATCGGGGTCATTGTGTTGATCGCTGTGGCATATTTTGTGCGTAGACGCTTTCATCACACTCGTTCTGGCAATGATATAAGATCACCCGATGTCGCCAGAAGACGGTATGAACAGCCTCGAGAAGCGCACGACGCATTGGAGGAACGATCACAATCTTCTGCTAGTGCAAATGAAGCGCCTCAAGTATCCGGTGCCATGATGGCTGATCGAGAGAAACTTGATCAAGCGATTAAAGAAGCACAAGAAAGCCTTGATCGTAAAGTCACGGAAGACACACTCGCATCGTCGGATATGCAGAACGAGAAAGACGATGTTGTGATGTTCGGCGAGGTTGAGAAGGATAGCGCGCCACCGCCCGCACCGCCACCATCTCCACAAGCACCCGCGCCACCGCCTTCGACATCTACAGGTAGTGTTGACCCTGACACAGCATTTTTCCTGACCGCACAGCCCAAATCTATCCCGTTGGATGAATGGCACCCGATGTATGCCTATGTGTTCCGCCAATCCGCCTCTTTACAGGTCTATAAAGATGCGATGGAACAGCTAGGCAAACAAGCAAGCGCCTACAGCACGATGAGCCAAACAGCGACAACGACCATCGCCGAGGGTGCGGAGATCACCGCAACGCCACAAATGGACGGTTTTCAATTTAAGCCCGTGCGTGTCACCGTCGGATTTTATGAGGATTGGGAACGCTTCAATTTTGAGATCCGTGCAAAATCCGCCCCCGTTGACCAATTCGCAACGGGTAAGATTGTGTTCACGGTAGAGGGACTTATCGTCGGCGAAATTCCGTTATCAATCTATGTCGGTGGCGACTCTGCGGAATGGGCATTTGAGGACAACACAACGAAAATGTATCAATCGATTTTTTGCAGTTATAGTCATGATGATACCCAAATTATTGAACGGGTGGAACGGGCGTATAAGTCGCTGGGCATGGAATATCTGCGCGATATCACCACGCTCAAAAGTGGCACCCACTGGAGTGACGAACTGCTCCGTTTGATTGACCGTGCCGACGTGTTTCAGTTATTCTGGTCAAAAACTGCCGCTGAATCACCCTATGTCAAGCAAGAATGGGAACATGCGCTTCAATATGAGGATACGCGCCCGAATTTTATTCGTCCGGTGTGGTGGGAAGACCCGATGCCCACCGTGCCCGATGAACTCCGACATATTCACTTCTGGCATCAACCAGATTTAGACGATGCGTGACATCGAGCTGATCCACCGCTGATTTTGTATCGCCTTTGGGTTATACTACGTGCGCTTTTAGGGGGGTGCATGTGTCCCGGTGGATGCCCCGGTCTTCAACACCGGTGGTCGGTTGCGTAGGCAGGCGACGGTGGGTTCGACTCCCATGCGCTCCA
>DAOTXB010000706.1:0-3378 GCA_034435575.1 Anaerolineae bacterium | reverse complement strand
GCGGCACCACCGGCAAGCACGCCGAGGTCAATGGCAAAGTTCAAGTCAAAGGTCAAGCGATGGATGAAGTTATCATCCGCGCCGACGTACTGTGTGACCATCACATCGGATTCCACGCCTGCCAGCAAGGTCGGGATTAATTGTAGAGCCATAGTCGCCATCGGATCAGTTTCTGCGCCATCGCCCAATAAGCCACCCGCCTGGTTGAGTACCCCGAGTATTTCAGGAGAATTCAACACAGCGTCAACGTCAATGAGGAATTGGAAGGGGTACATGGTTTGCCCCATCATGCTTTCATCAGCAAGACGCACATAGTTTAGCGCGTCGCCAAAACTCCCAAGATCGGTACCACTAGGGTTCAACAGACCATCAAAATCATCGCCGAGCAGGTCACCGATGTTATTGAGTGTCATGTCAGTATCTATACCACCAACCAACGGCAGTTCGGCATCATCGGCATTTTCTACCGGGATACCAATAATCTCACCATTGCCAAGTGTGTAAACTACACCGTCTGTGATGATAAACGGCAGTTCGACATTTTCCAGCGCGTTGGTGCCGTCAAATGCATTGACGACCATATCTAGCCCGAGTTCAATCGGATTTTCAGCATTACCAGGATTAACAACCAGTGGACCGCTACCGGCAACACTGAATTCCAGTGCACTCGGTAATTCCGGGGCGAGCATTGCCAGCACTTCTAAGCCGGACACGGTGAAGTTGATACTAAAATCTTGATTGAAAGAGGTGATGGTGCGCGTATTCATTGATGCACCGTTGATAATTTCGCAGTCTTCTGCGGAAAGGTTAAAACAGCCTGCATCCTGGGCACCTGCGAGTGGTGCAATGCTCAACGCGAGCATCAATACGAGAACTACGGCAAGTATACGTTTGAACATCTAAGGACTCTCCTACATTATTTCAATTCATAATATGGGGTAAATTTTGCATTAATCGCACTATATTGCGACACCCCCAATACATACTATACGTCAAAATAGGCTGATTGTTGCGTACAGATTGTAAATTGTGCCTTACGAAATCCCTACGCCGTGCTCATGTAATACACTTATGCCCCTTCTGAAGCGCACATATTCGCCTAGTTGAGGGTAAATTCTGTGACATTCAACCCCCATTCCTCACCGTCAATCGCCCCATCATGCCAAAGCAGTTCCAGAGGAAACCCATAATTTGAGTCAAAAACCAACGATGCAGATTCAGGTGTAGACACTGCTATAAGACTCCGCGCCTGTTCAAACAAACCGTTTACCGTGAAGCCGTTCAACGCACTTATACTGTTCCAACAGGGAGCGACAAAGGTGTTCCCGTCACAGGTCATTGCAATTTCACGGGTACGATTATCCTCGACAATGACATGCATAGTGACGATTGGCGAGGCTACATCATCTGATGTCAGCGTTATTTCATAATTGACGATTTCCTGCGCGTCCCACAGTGTTTCTAACGCATCAATTTCTGTTGATAAGTTGTCATCAAGGGCAATTTCAATTGGAGAAAACTCAAGCGATGTTATGTCTGTAGGTGCTCTTTCTGCCTGAGATTCAGTCGCAATCTGCTGTGCAACAGGTATATCATTTGCACGATCGAACACATCAAAACGGTTGACGGTAATATTCCAATCGCCATCGAGCACTTCTGGATTTGAATATCTGATCGTGGTAGGAAAATTGTATGTTTCATCCAGTGTAAGGGATAGGGTGTCATCGGTTGCATAAAATAATGCGTCATCTAGCGTCATGAAAATTCCGTCAATGGTCAGCTCATGCGGGGCAAAATTGGGCACAGAACAGGTGGGCATCGGGATCAAGGGTTGTTGGCAAATGACATGCACAGACCCGACCTGTTCATTTACGACGACGACTGTGGCGTTATAAAATTCCCAGGCACTCACATAATCAAATTGCAGAACGTAATTTTCAACCCCTTGCGCCTGCCACGCTTGCTCCGCATCTGCGATGACCTGCGCGACATTGACCTGCGCGACATTGATCTGCGCATTAAAAATTGTACGCATTGCGATAATGCCAACAGCAATCATCACTATCATCAGGGTGATTGCGCCAATAATACGGGTTTTAGTCTCTAATTTGCTGAATAGTTTACCGATCATCATACACGCTCCATACCGAACTCTCCGTTAATGAGTAGACGTGAGCGTGGGTTATTTTGTTCCGATCAGTTCAAGCATTGATGCCTAAATTTCAAGAATATGCTCTCTTGGTTTGGAGAATTGATCTAACCGTTTGCGGTCATCGTCGGTGATTTCTACATCCAACGCACCGAGGTTATCGTCAAGCTGTTCAATCGTGCGTGGTCCGATAATGGTGCTCGTCACGGCGGGTTGGTTGACCACCCATGCAATTGCCAATTGTGCCACACTACAATCTTTTTCCTCTGCCATTGCGTACATTTCGTCCAGCAGATCATAGGCACGGTCACCCATATAACGAAGCCAGTTAATTTGGGTAGAAAAGCGTGTGCCGTCCGGCGCATCTTCCCCGCGCTTGTATTTGCCCGTTAAAAAGCCCATCGCCAACGGTGACCAGGGCAGAATCGCTATATCATAGGCTTGGGCGACGTGTACCAATTCGCGCTCAATCCGGCGATTGACAAGGTTGTATTGGGGTTGTTCGCTCACCAGACGGTTAAGCAAGAATTTTTCCGAGATATTCAACGCTTCCGTAAGTCGCCATGCAGGGAAGCTACTCGTCCCGAAATAGCGAATTTTGCCAGAGCGCACCAAGTCATCGAGCGCTCGAATGGTTTCATCACTTTCTGCCTCTGTGCGTGGTTGATGAAGTTGATAGAGGTCGATGTAATCAGTATCCAGACGGCGGAGCGATTGCTCTACTTCATACAAAATGTGTCGGCGGGTGATTCCGCCGCCATTGGGGTCATCGACGTACATATGATGATGCACTTTTGTCGCTAGGAAGACAAATTCACGTTTGCCGTTTTGCTTGAGCGCCTTACCGAGAATTTCCTCACTGCGTCCCGCGCCTTCACCCATCGGTGGATCAGTTGGCATTAAGCCGTAGACGTTCGCCGTGTCGATAAAGTTGATGCCCTTATCAATCGCGTGGTGAATCACCGGAATCGATTCTTCTTCGGTGGCGCGTAAGCCGAAGTTCATACAACCCAAACACAATGGGCTAACTTTGACTCCTGTCCGACCAAAATTCACATAATTCATGCGTCACCCCCTCTAATGCCAACCAGTTTCGTGCGTGGTTTGGCGATTTTGTCAATTTTCGCTTTGTCCTCATCGGTGATCTTCACATCCAACGCGCCGAGGTTATCCTCCAATTGTGCGAGTGTGCGCGGTCCGATGATCGGCGCGGTGACGGCAGGTTGTGC
>DAOTXB010000705.1:0-2948 GCA_034435575.1 Anaerolineae bacterium | reverse complement strand
TTCTTCAAATCCGGGCGCTGTTTGCTGACACTGCCTCTGATAGTCTTACCCTGTGGTGTGCTAAAGTGAAACGTGATATTGACAATATGGGCGTTGAACCAGCTTGTTGTGGGGTGAGCATTGCTCAGTTTCGCCTTAACCAACCAACCATTTGTCTCTAAGTGTTGATTATGCCATGCGGGACGCACGACCCAGAAAATGAGTATATAGACCAACACAGCAATGAACACAATCAATAAAAAGAGTGTGCCCTGCACCTGCTCAAAAAATTGCGTTTGCTCCACGTCCAATGTTGCCGATTCTGGTAGTTCAGGTATATATTTTATGCTTACCGTTTCTGCACTGTTTAAACGATTATAAACCTCACGGGTGATGTCCTTCTCATTGGTGATCGTGTTACCATTTTCGTCCTGAAAGCGATAGACGATGAAATAGATCGTGTCAGCATCTGTAGTTGTCTCATCTAAGGTGAGAATTTCCGCATTGACCATCACGAAACCTTCATCGCCGACAATAAATTCTGAGACAAATAAGCCGATGCTGACGATTACCAGCAGTAATATGATGATCCGTTTTATCCATGGGAGCGCACCATCCTGTAAATAAGGCGATTCGCCCGTGACATAAGCGGTATGGCGCGGATCAACCAGAAAAACATCATCACCTTCAAGGTTGACTATGGTCATTTACACCTCAAAATAAGTGATTTCTGGCTTGATATACTCACGCGAGATAAGCGTCGGGAATAAGCCGAGTATGATGCGCGGGTTCGCCCCGATGGTCGTGCCGCTGATGTTCATGCCTGCGGGACCGCTCAAACCATTGTTCATGATTTTGCGGACGGCAGTTTTGAGCGTTTTTTCATCCTGCGCGGTGAACATCACGCGTAACACAATTTCCATTGGATCATCTGGCAATTTAGCAAGGGAACCAAATAGACTGTTCATTCCGAGATATTGATATTCAATCCGGTCAATCGAGAGTCCCGCCCATGTCGCCTCGATCATCGTTTTCATCTGTTCGATTTTATGCCAGGCGCGCGGATATGCGACGATGAAGATTAACTCCCGCATGTAGCCTTCAATACGCCCGAAGTTGAGCTTGAGCTTTTCAGGACGAGGCTTTCCAGTAACTCCTGTTACTTTCACCTGATCGTCGCCAATTTGCTCTAGCGTTAATGTGGTGAAGTCCACGATCACATCGGGTGTAATGTAATTTGCTGGATCATGAATTTCGTAGAGTAATTGTTCTTTGACGGTGTCTGTCGTCACAATGCCGGCAGTGTTTGGTGTTTTGGTAAGCACAAAGGAGCCATCTGCCTCAACTTGTGCAATTGGATAGCCAAGATTCGCTAAATCACTCGCATCAATGTGATCAATCACTGCTAGGCTGTTGCCGCCTACTACCTGTCCTGTACATTCCAACAGATGCCCGGCGACGATACCACTCGCGAGCTTGTCCCAATCATCCCAATCCCAGCCATAATGTGCGATCAGAGGTGCAAGGTACAAGCACGGGTCAGCCACACGTCCGGTGATAATCATATCCGCGCCCTGTTGCAACGCTTCAACAAGAGCTACTGCGCCAAGGTACACGTTGGCATTCACCGCTGTATAGGCATCTAAATCCAAGTTCTGATTCGTTTCAATGTGGGTGAGCGATTCGCCCTTTTCTTGGAGTTCAGAGACACGCATGAGCATGTCATCCCCGGTGATTGCCGCGATCTTTACGCCGCTTAGACCCATTTTTTCCACGATTGTTATGACGGCTTCCGCCGCGCCGAGTGGATTTAGCCCGCCGCCATTGGTAATGAGCGGAATTTTACGCTTGAAGGCTTCTGGCAAGATTTTACTGGCGATAATGTTGATGTCGAAGGTAAACCCGCGTTTGGGGTCTTTGAGGCGGTCTTTTTGTAAGATGGCGAGGGTGAGTTCTGCTAATGCCTCGAAACATACAACATCCACATGCCCACCGAGGATCATCGGTAGGGCTTTGGTCACATCATCCCCGTAAAACCCTTCGCTGGAGCCTATTCTGTAAGTCATATACATTTCTCCATACGCATAACGCTATCGATTAGTGCCGATAAGTGCGGTCAGGGCGGTATTCAATACACTACGCCAACTGGTAAAGTTATGTCCTCCCATAAACGTTTCAACGGTGAGGTTAAACCCTTTATCTTGCAGTATTTTTGCATTTTCCAGAATTAGGTCATGATTGATCTCAAATTCGCCTACATCCATCCACAGGCGTACCGGATTTTCATCATGTTTATGCTGATTGATAAGCAACTTCAAGGGTGAGCGTGGGTCATCTTTGAGAATTTGTAGGGACGGTGATTGGCACACTGCCCATCCGAAAATATTCGGGTGCCTCAATGTGGTATAGAGCGCCATTAACCCGCCCATTGATGCCCCACACACACCATATGCACCTGGATTCTTGTCAATATCGAGCAAGTTGAGGTGTTCATGTGCAAGGGGCAGAACATCTTCCAGAATACTAATTAGCATGGCATCGCCGAGTGTATACTCTACAATGCGTGATTTACGACCATTATCGACCAGTGCAATGGCGATAGGAGGGATGTGCTTTTGCGCGATCAGCTTATCAACAACATACGTGATTTCACCGCGTTTGAGGTAATCAAAGCCGTCATAAACGACCAGTAGCGGGGTAGGATGTGTGGTATTGATCGGTTTATACAGCCACACATCGCGTTTGCCACCGGAAAGAAACAGATCATTCTGAATCACATGGCGAGAAATCATCCCCTGCGGTAGATCTCGCCCTTCACTAAGAAGGGGGGTCTGGATTGCCTCCGGCATGTAGAAATAGTTATTGAGATCCTCCATACCATTGTCAACTAATTGTGGGTTAAGCGGGTCGGCGATACGTGTATCATGATTTGTCAGGTCGATGAGATAGGTATACTCGATATAGGCATT
>DAOTXB010000704.1:0-2263 GCA_034435575.1 Anaerolineae bacterium | reverse complement strand
CGCCGAATGGGGATTTTTTGAAGTATGAACCCCTTAAAGACGGCTTTGTGCGTGGTCCCGGAACAGGTGATATTAAAGGTGGCATGGTCATTGGCTTGTGGGCGATGTTAGCCGTACGCGAATTATGCGAACACTTTGATATTCAGATGGCAGTGAGCGCAGATGAAGAAAAAGGATCACCGACGATAAACCAATGGTATCTAAATGGGCATTCTGGTGCGGATTATGCAATTGGGCTAGAACCGGGTTTTCCACAGGGTGAACTTACACCAGATGTGCCGTTAGGTGTTGTGTATCAACGACGTGGATATGGTGCGATCAACTTTACTGTTACGGGTAAAGCGAGCCATTCTGGTACCGCACATCTTGGTTTAAGCGCAATTGAAGGGGTTGCGAGGCGGGTAAGCCTTATTCATGAACTTGGTGATGATGCCATAGGAACCTCGACTACGGTTGGTATTGTGAATGGTGGCATATCTGCGAATACTGTTGCAGGAACCTGTAGCGCAACCGCAAGTTTTCGGTTTGAACGCTTGTCTGATGGTGAAGCATTGAAAGAGAAAATTCAGAACATAATTATGGATAAATATGTCTATAATTCTGGTCTGGATTTATGGGATTCCGCAAGCTATGAGATTGATGCTTTTCTCCCGCCTATGGAACGTAATGAAGCAAATCAGATTCTGGTCGATATTGTGCTAGAAGAAGCTGAACGGCTGGGACAAAATGTTGTGCCAATCGCGCGTGGCGGTGGGAGCGATGCCAATTTTGTTAGTGCATCGGGAACACCATCAATCTGTGGGATGGGTGCGCCTACATATGGCATTCACACTGACCAGGAAATGATTTATTTGCCGGGATTGTTTGAACGAATTGAGCTATTAGCCTCAACATTGCATCGTTTAATCGAAAAAGATAGCTAGTTCAACCAATAAGAAGCTTCCATAAAATGCGATCGATCAGTGGGTTATATTTTATAGCCCACTTTGTATTTTATTGAGGAGCTTTATATAGTGAGTTCTAATGATTTTGTCCGTTTTTCACCAGCATTGACTGGAAAATCCAGCGTATTTTGTGGTGGTGCGAGTGGGCATGTCCAGCGTGGATTATAGTAACAAGATGGATGGTAAGCATAATTAAAATCCAATATAAGCTGATTATTTTCCATACCGAGATCAGCACCTTTTATCGTGTCCAGCAGGTATCGTCCGCCACCATAAGTAGTATTGTTATTGGTAGAATCACGGAATGGTAAAAATATTCCACCCCCATAACCTTCGATCCAGAACAATCCTAGCTCGCCAGAACCAGATGGTAATGTTATCTTGATTTTACCGAACTGCCTGATCGTGAAAATACCATCATGACCCACATCAATTTGATATTTCCGTTCGGCGACATTTGTGTCTACAGTTACAAGGATGCGATACGCTGGATTGTAATTATGATACGTCAGACCATTAAATGTACTTTTCTGGTCTTCATTAAGTGGAGATTGTTGATGCTTACTGAAAAGGTCGTTACGCTGTTGTCTGAAATATCTGTAAGCATGTTCAGTATTGGTGCCACTATTGCGGAGAAAACGATAGATGCCGAAAACTGTACGCCGATAATCTTGAAGGGTGATCATAATGGGTGATAAGTTCGGGTCCAATATTCAGTTTGATGTGCTCTAAATTACCTTATTCAGTGATTACTCTTGGCTTACAGTCTTAGATTTCGGCAAGTTCAAGTAAGCGCAAACGCGCATCTTCTTCGGGGACTTCAAAACGCAAACTAATCATTGGTGCAGTACGTGCCGAATTACTCAATGATGATAATAGTTCTTTAGGCATGACAATCATGCGCCCAAATGTTTTGATTAGCGCTTCATCTTGAATAAATATTGTTTGTAGACCGCGTTCACGCCCCCATTCGCTGATAGCTATATGTCGTACAAGTAACCTTGCCATCGACATGCGAGGGGAAAAACGATCTTTAATTACCAAGAACGACCCAGATAGTTGGTTGACATCGACTTCATCCCACATGTCTCCCTTTGGGTTTTTTAGCATACTCTCTACAGGAACCGGTGGCTCAGTAATGCCATAAGTTTTTATAAGCTCAGACGCAATGCGCTCTAAAGTCTCCAAATTGCCCATTATTTGTTAGCTTTCTCGCCATTATCATGAATGCTATAAAACTCTAATAATGTTTTACCATAGAATCGGGTTTTATAATCGTGAAGATATGTTAAGACGATGTCCTGACGTTCTGAGGGGTC
>DAOTXB010000703.1:0-6779 GCA_034435575.1 Anaerolineae bacterium | reverse complement strand
CGTTCTTCCGCCAAAAATCCGGTTGTCTTGGTGTTTTGTTTTGGACGTGCAAGGTCAATCTCTTGATGCGCTGTGTTGATGTCTCCACAAAAAATGACCGATTTACCCGCCTCGCGCAGGTTATTGACATACGCTAAAAATGCCTTCTTATACGCCATTTTATAGGGGACTCGGCTATGGTCGCGACTTCCGTTTGGGAAATATGCGGTGATATAGGTGAAGTCCGTGTATTCGGCGACGATGGTTCGCCCTTCGGAATCAAATTCGGGCAATCCCAGACCAATCGTGACATTGAGGGGGTCTACTTTGCTGAAAAGTCCCACACCGCTATAGCCTTTTTTCTCCGCGCTTGCCCAATGCGTCTGATAGCCATCGGGTGCTTTGAGCGCATCATCCAGTTGATCGGGATGTGCTTTTGTCTCCTGCACACCGAGGACATCGGGCGAGGCAGTGCTCAACCAATCAAGAAAGCCCTTTTTCTGTGAGGCGCGGATGCCGTTGACATTCCATGAAAATAATTTCACACGTTTATCCTTTTATCGACGTTCATTTGTGGTTATTTTGTTCTATTGTAGTCCAAACATATGGAATAGTCAGTGAGAGCTTACAAACAAAATGGGTTTATTGTGTGTAAGTGTTACTCGACTGCAAGCGATGGTGTCACCTTACGGCGACGAGTCAGCACGAAAAGCCCTGCGAACAATAAGCCGATACCGATCAATGCAGTGACCGAAAGCGCCTCGCCGAGCAACAGCACCCCCAACAAACCAGCGGTCAGCGGTTCTGCGAGTGTAAGGGTTACGGCGGTGGCGGCGGGCACGGTTAATAACCCGGTGGCGAAGAGTAAATAGGAGAGCGATGTCGCGCCAAAACCGAGATAAAGCGTCACCAACAATCCATTCGGTGTGATGATCCATGCCAGATCAGCCGTTAGCATCAACGGGCTTAAGATGAGCGCACCCGCACAAAACAGCACCGTCATCACGAGTACGGGCGGATGATCTTCCAACAAAAATTTACTGGCAATTGTATACACGGCATAAGCGAACCCAGCGCCCAATGATAATATTACGCCCAACGCATCCACACCGACATCACCACCGGAGAGCACCAGTAACGTGCATCCACAGACAGCTAAACCTGTGGCGATCATCCACTGCCGTGACAGACGTTCGCCAAGAATGGGCACTGCCAGTAACCCCGCCATCACCGGTGAGCTTCCAATACCCACAATTGTACCCACCGCAACACCGGTACGGTCTACACCCGCGAAGAAACATACCTGATAGGCGGCGACTGCAACGACACCAATGATGAGTGGTAATAAGCGCCATTTTTTGCCGACAAAAAACACCCCACGCCAATAAGCGATACATGCTAATCCCAACCCGCCAACGATCAAACGCAACGTGCCAACCACCAGCGGAGTCGCGCCAGATGGTGCAAGTGCCTGTGCTGTTCCGGTGGTGCCCCATAAGGTTGCCGCCGCTAAAATGAACCAATGCCCACCAGAATCGCCCAAAAAGCGCTTTGAAATACGAATCATGTAAAGCTACTCCATGAAGAATGTAAATTATTCCGAAATGTTGTATAAAATTCTCCGATATGCTGGATTAATCGCCCCTTCCTTAAGTAAGATATTATAGTGGCGGATACAAAAACGAAAGTTACGCCCCCACTGGTTAGTGTGTTTAGATACCTGCTGGGGGTTTTGTGTGTGTCTCACGTCGTGTGTGTGTAAAAATCGCAGTGTTAAGGCAATGCGCTGTTACGCGATGGTTAATGGAATGTTAATAAGAGGTATGTGCATTCCCTACCATTCGCATATAATGATAAAATGGGTTAGATAAATTTACCCCATCATTAATACACCGCAACCGAGCAACTATCATCGATAACACAACTGCGAGAGGGAGCGTCTTTTCATGAAGCGAATGATGTACTCACTCATTCTTATGGTTAGCATACTGCTTAGTGTAAGCGGTGCATTAGCCCAGGATGATGAAGACAACAACGGTTCGCTAACATCTGAACCCAAATTTGAATTTATTCAAAACACCTCCCGACAGGACATACAACCTTCGGCTGGCAATTCGATATATCAGGTCTTCGTCGACGAGACTCAGAGTATCGGTGCATATACAGCCGCCACAGGGTCAGAACATCCAGTAACCCTTGCCACCGGCTCCCGCGAAAATATCCTATTTGGTGGCACGTCACCAATTGCAGGCACATCCTTCAATACAATTCGCTCATATTCTTCTGGCACAGATTATGCCCAGAGTGCGAACGTCAACACACCCTTTGAGCTAGTGCCGTTTAACGTTGTGATAAATCCAGATATTGCACAATACATCACGATAGAGACTATTGGAACAACCGGACACCGTACAATTTATGATTTACCCGGACCGCCTGCTACGCCTGATAGCATGCGGATCGTACAGGAAATTAACGTTATCGGTACCACATTTTCCGATACACGTATCGAAATTTCTGTGAGTGTCACCAATACGGGCAACACACCCTTGAACATTGGTATCCGGTATTTATGGGACTTCCAATTACAGGGTGACGAAAGCCCGCTATATCAACCGATGGAACCCGCGTTGCCTTTGCCTACCGTCGAGTCGGCGTTTAGCCCGCCTGCGTTTGGCATGTTGCGGATTAGTACCGAAACTAATCCTTCATTATTTGTACATGCCACAGTAAATTCACCGGAAAACTTTAACCCGACCCCGCCGGATGAATTACGTATTACACGCTGGTCTAACCCATTCGGGCAGGCATTCAACTTCATTGTTGATCCTACAGGTAGTCTTGGTGGTGTGGATACTGCCATATCCTATTTCTTCGGCGAGACTGAAGATACCGCATTGAATATCGCACCCGGTGCAACAACAACCGTGAGCCAATCGCTTTATGCAACATCGACCTCACAAAATACACCGCCCGTGGCTGTTGAAGATGCTTACAATACACCGGGCGATCAATCAGCAACATTTAACGTGTTGGTGAACGACTTTGACCTCGATAATGACATATTAGGCGTTGTAGAGGTGTCTGCGCCGGCTTCGGGTGGAGGCATACGCGTCACACCGGACGGGCAAATTTTGTATTCACCGCCGCCGGAATTTGTAGGCGAAGATCTGTTCACCTACGCCATATCTGATGGGCGCGGGGGTACATCTAGCACAACGGTTGAGGTGATGGTCATGCCACCCAATCAACCACCAGTTGCTAACAACGATGAAGTGACCGTACCCGGCAATACGACCAGCGACATTGACGTGCTGGAAAATGACACTGATCCTGAAAATGATCCGATCATTGTAGAAACGGTACAAACAACGGCACGAGGTGCGCGTGTTGTCATTGACTTCCCAAGTTATGACATTCTTTACACACCGCCCGCAGGTTTTATCGGGGAGGATAGCTTCCTCTATACCATCGTAGATTCAAGCGGTGGGCGTGATACCGCGCAGGTTATCGTAACCGTCACTGATCCGAATAACGCGCCAATTGCCAATGCAGATACCGCAGGGACAATCGAAGGTCAGCTGGTCACGGTCAATGTACTGGGTAACGACAGTGACCCCGATGGCGACCCGCTCACAGTGACCAACGTCATCAACATCAGCGGTGGAACTGCGATCCTGAACGCCGATAATACTGTCACATTCACACCCACACCGGGCTTTATCGGTAGCATTAACCCGGCGTTCACCTATATCATCAGCGATGGTGGTACGGGTACAGCGCAAGCAACCGTGACCATTAATGTGAACCCGTCCAATCGTCCGCCGATTGCGGTTGATGATAACGCGGTCACCACCGTTAATATTCCGGTAGACATCAATGTATTGGCGAATGATGCTGATGAAGATGGCAACCCGCTATCCGTATCCACACTAACCACACCGAGCAGTGGCACAGCGGTTGTTACAGGCAGTGGCACGGTGCTCTATACACCGATGACGAATTTCGTCGGGGTTGCTACATTTGAATACACCGTCAACGATGGCAATGGTGGCACAGACGTAGGGTTAGTCACGGTGACGGTCAACGAATCCATTTGTGAACCGGGCACCGCAGGCTATAACCCGACGGTTGACCTCCATCATGAGCAAAGTTTATTGTTACCGGAAAGTAACTTCACCACAGGACGCATCGTCAATCACTCAACAGTGTGCGGTTATGCTGTCGGTATGGCATCTTACTTTATGTTAGATAACGTGATTGATAATCAAATCATCCTCGATTATCGTGAGGCAATAATTTTACCGGGGCAGACGCTGGATTTGACCGTTGAGGTGCCTACCTGCGCCCGTCAAATTGACCTGTTTCATGGCAATGTATTACTCAGCCTGGACGGTCAGCGCTACAGTGACCGTTTGATAGAGGCAGTCGTTCTGGATGTGCCAGCCTTCTGCACACCGACAACTTCAGAAAACCCATAAAATCGGTTCTATTTGACCGATACACACACACCAAAGCCCTGATGATCAAAATTTCAGGGCTTTTTTATATTTTCCTATGAACACCATACGATTGCCTGACGAGTAGGCAAAACACATCAACTGCCAACTTTGTGATAATGCTTTATTAAGACCTGAAGCGCATTATTATGCTATATTGTTTATAGTCGAAGCTCCTTGTAAGGGGTAAATCCCCTTTGTATACGTGATCTTACTCTACAGCGTGTGCGATGAAGCAAACACGCAAGGACCTTCATTTTAGAAATGCGTAGTTTCTGATTATTGCACTCATTGGACACCCCCCGCACGATGCGATTATCGGTTGCACTACGACAGAATGGGACGAGGTAAGTATTGTGAAACAACAACGAAAAATTTCCCGATTGGCGATTGCAATGATTGCATTTGTGATGATGTTCGCGCTGGTCGCGGGCGCACCCGCATATGCCCAGGAAGAAACACCGCCTTTATCTGATTATGAAGCGGTACTTTCAGAAGTCTATGAACGTGTGAGTCCGTCGGTTGTATCCATTGAGGTGGATGAACGAGGCGGTAGCTCAGGCACGTTTATTCCGCTCAGTTCTGGCAGTGGTTTTGTCATTGACCGTCAGGGTCATATCGTGACAAATTTCCATGTCGTTGATGATGGTGACCGTATTGCCATTAATTTCTTCGATGGCACAATCGCCCGCGCAGAAATTGTCGGTACAGACCCCGCATCTGACCTTGCTGTGTTGCGCGTAGACCTGCCGCCGGAAGTGTTATATCCGGTGACATTTGCCAACTCAGAGGATATCGTTATTGGACAACAGGCGATTGCTATTGGTAGTCCCTTTGGTGAACGCTGGACGATGACCCTCGGTATTGTGAGCGCATTAGACCGCACCATCGAAGGATTCACATCCTTCTCGATTGGTGGTGTTATCCAGACTGATACGCCTATTAACCCCGGCAACAGTGGTGGACCGTTGCTCAATCTTTCCGGTCAGGTGATCGGTGTGAACTCACAGATTGTCAGCGAAAATCGCATTAATTCTGGCGTAGGTTTTGCAGTACCCAGTAACCTGACCCGTCGTGTTGCGGAAGAACTGATCCAATTCGGTACAGTCAATTATAGCTATCTAGGTATGGGTGGCGAAGAAGTTGATATTGATTTCATCGAACGCTATGAACTGCCGAATGATACGCGTGGCGTGGTTGTAACGCGTGTACGAGGCAACGCACCGGCAGAAATTGGTGGTTTACAGGCGATTACTAACACGACATTGGATATTATCACAGCGGTTGATGGTCGTCCGGTCATTAACCTGAGTATGTTGATTGGCTATCTATCGAGCAATACCGTGCCCGGTCAAACCGTGCAAATGACGGTTCTGCGGGATGGTCAAATCATCAATTTGCCCGTTACTCTTGGCGAACGCCCTTAACGAACGTAGCATTTTAGCTTAAAACACACGACCTCATCAGCGCTGATGGGGTCGTTTTGATTCTATAGAGGATAGTCACCGAAATGTAGTGGTAAGGTTATCGGTTTATCGGGCGGTTCGCGGCGATGAACTTTTTCGGATCAGCATAATCACGATCCATACGGTTCAAATCCATGCGGGGCCAATCGCCGGGGCTTTCTTCCAATACATCTGACAGGCTGATGTCAAAATGCAAATGCTCCGCGCCAGCATAAGGCGTTCCCGCACGATTAACATGTGCGCCAATTGTGCCAATCTGGGTGCCCCGTGCCATCCGGTCACCCACTTTAACGAGACGGGTTGATAGATGAGCATAACGGGAATAAACAACGGTGCCATCTGCGAGTGGGTCATGCCTGATGATGATGATGTTGCCCCAGCTCGGCAGGCGATGACCGGAAAATATCACAACACCACTGGCAATTGAATAGACCGGTGCGCCACGATCTGCATTCCAGCGTGGGCGGTTCAGGTTCAGGTCTGCGCCAGTATGGTATGATCCCCAACTTCTGATATAGGCGCGGTAGGTGTTTCTGCCATATCCAGTCGGGTCAAACCAATAGCCGGGCCACACTTTATCACTCGCACGTTCTTCAGCAGTGCCTATAGGTGGGTCAAAGCCATCTGCGAATGATTGATTGGGATCATTGATCGGAGGCTTGTTTGTGTTTTTGTCATCGTCATCATCATTGAGATCATCCAATGACACGTCAAATTCCTCTAAAAATTCGCAGTCCGGTGCTTTAAGGCGAAGCATGTATTGTGCAGATGCCCAGCCTTCGTCGCCGGTATGTCGCCGAATCTTAATCCATCCACTTTCGCCGAGTGTTTCCAG
>DAOTXB010000702.1:0-3262 GCA_034435575.1 Anaerolineae bacterium | reverse complement strand
ATACCATTGTCAACTAATTGTGGGTTAAGCGGGTCGGCGATACGTGTATCATGATTTGTCAGGTCGATGAGATAGGTATACTCGATATAGGCATTTACCGGAATTTTGACCTCATACATCCAAACATTCTTAGTGACCTTTGCCATTTCTGTGGATGCGTTTGGCTTTGTACCCCATTGGTTGAAGTCACCCAATAAAAACGGGGCATCTTCACCTTCCCAGATAAATATCACCTGTTCGCCCTCAATGATGGGTGTACCGGTGGATTTTGCCTGTTTTATCAATGCTTTTGTGCGTTTATCCATGCAGGCTGTACTCTCATATTTTGCGAATGGAGATGATGATTTATCGTGGGTTGAACCCTTCAATTTTGGCGATGATCCCCATCATGATTTCATCTGCACCGCCACCAATTGAGGTCAGTCGAGCATCGCGGAAGTAACGCGAGATGGGCGTTTCTTCCATGTAACCCATGCCTCCGTAAAATTGCAAGCACGTATCAGCAACATCGCGCATTAATCGTCCCGCTTTCAGCTTACACATGCTAGCGATGCGGGTGACTTCGGTTGCTTCTGCACCGGATTCGATCAAACTGGCGCAATAATAGTTAAGCTGTTTCGCCGCTTCGATCTCGGTCAAAAGCTCACTTAGTTTGAACTGAATCCACTGGTTGGCGATCAACGGTTTGCCGAAGGCTTTGCGTTCCTGCGTATATTGGATAGTATCGCGCACCGCTAGTTCCGCACCAGCGACTCCGCCCAAGGCTCCGACAAGGCGTTCTACCTGAAATTGCTCCATCTGATAATAGAAGCCCATCCCCTCGTCACCAATGCGATTTTCTGCTGGCACGCGCACATTCTCGAAGGATAAAACAGCGGTATCACTGCTATGATTACCGAGTTTCTTTAATTTTTTGCTGACGGAAAATCCGTCTGAATCAGTTGGGACGACAATTAAGGACATTCCCTGATAGCCTTCACCGGGGGAAGTACGCGCTAGTAAGCACAACCAATCTGCCTGCGTGCCGTTGGTGATATACATTTTACTGCCGTTGATGACATAATGATCGCCATCTTGTTCTGCACGGGTGGTGATGCCCGCCACGTCAGATCCTGCATCAGGTTCGGTCACGGCGATCGCACACACCATTTCGCCACGAATAGCAGGCGCGAGGTATTTTTCCTTAAGCGCATTTGACCCGTGTTTCGCTAATGCTGGAGTCGCCATATCTGTCTGTACAAAGACCGCCATTGGTACACCACCGACCCCACTACGGGCGAGTTCTTCTGCGAACACAACCGTAAACCAGATGTCTGCCTCTGCACCGCCATAGTCTACCGGATAATTCAGACCAAGAAAGCCAAGATTACCCATTTTTTTGAAGATGTCGTGCAATGGTGCAATGCGTTCTTCTTCCCATTTTTCCACATACGGGACGAGTTCTTTTTCTACGAAAGATCGTACCGTTTTGCGGAACATGGTGTGTTCTTCAGTAAAGGGGTTATATGGATTAAGTTTCGTATTTTGTGTTGTCGCAACCATATGTTCAAGTCTCCAATAATCTAATTTGTATTTGATTAATCGCAGAGAGTATACCAATCGGCACACGGTCTATCTACATTTTCTGTGATCTGTAGGGGCTATTTCTCCGCGACTATGCCATACATAAAGGGTAGTCCCTGTGGCTTGTCTTTAGGTGGATACATGCGCCGTCCTTCACCCTCAACCATGTTAGATAAAGGCTTAAAGCCGTTGCTGTAAGGATATTCGCGGAATGTTTTGAGCGTTAAACCCGCTTCAAGTAAGGCACTAATCACATCAGATAAGCCCCACACAAATTCGTGTGCCGGATGCGGGTTTTTGAAGGGCTCTGAATCCGTAATTGGTTTGCCATCAGGGGTTAACCCACCGCCAGAAGCCGCAACATAGTCGCCTACACCATCAAATGTATTATGCACACCGCCCATATAATCATAGGTCAACGTCCAATCAAACTCATAAGTGAAGGGCAGGGGGTGGAATTCCATCAGCACATAGCGCCCACCTTTTTTGAGTGATTTTGCTACCCCTCTTGCCCATGTTTTTAAGTCAGAAAGCCAGACTAATGTGCCGTAAGACATATAGACCACATCGAACTGTGTGTTATTTTGTGTGAACCAGTCATAAAGGTCACTTCTTATAAATGTGGCGGGAATTTCGCTATCTTTGGCGAGCGTAGTCGCAAAGTTTATCGCCTCATCGCTAATATCAACGCCGGTTGCCTCGGCGCCAAGGTGTTTGACGATGCTCAAGGTATCTTGACCGGAATTACACTGTAGATGAAGCAGTGTTTTATCTTTAACATCGCCGAGTAATTCAATGTCTTCAGGATAGAGCGTAGAATTACCCTCACGTAAAAATTTTGCTTGGTCGCCTTTGTGCGAATTGTGCTTGACGGTTGCCGCATTCCATGAGCGACGATTAGCTTCGTGTAGGTCTTTTTTGACCATAATGACAGTTTGCTCCTACGCGTTTATACGTCGTCCTTATGAGGATTAACGATCAAATGATAGAAGATTCTATCGTCTGATTTCTGATAGCCGGGTAACTTGGCATCTCCCCAATGAATGAGTTGCATCATGGTCGGTGAATAGTAGCGATTTGCCAGTGTGAAGAACACGCCACCTAATGAGCGTTTTCGACTACCATCGAAGGTCTTCATGCCTTCACCTGCATAGATTTCCTGTGCTTCTTTGAGCACTGCCTGCACGAAGCTAAACCCGCATAATAAGACCATAACGTGAATTCGGCGTACAGGTTTGCGGTATTCCTCGCCCAATGCTTTGACAATACTCTCTGCGGTTTTGCGCGCTTTAGACGATAGCCCTTGTGTATAAAGTTTAGGGTCCGGGGCAGGGTAACTGATATAAAGATATTGCCCGTTGATGGTTGTGCCATTGAGCTTATGCATTGCCTGTGTCGCGTGTTTTTCTACCCGCATTTCGACGAGGGCGACATTGATGTCAAATTTCGGGTTTTTACCCACTTCAATTGTGGTGATCTCACCATAGGGCGAGAACAACTCACGTAAGTTCTCCTCAGTATAATCATCCGGGAAATTCGCAACATATAATACATTACTTGCCATTGTGTGACCTTGTGTGTGTTTTACATTCTAAAATTGCCATAGCGGGGTGTTTCGCTCACCCAATCTCGATTATAACTCATGGATAAGCCTATAGTGAGGCATCGCGGGTGTCTCTGGGGTCAATTAACCCATCAT
>DAOTXB010000701.1:0-1918 GCA_034435575.1 Anaerolineae bacterium | reverse complement strand
GGCGGGATGATGGTGTACCCGTGTTCTTCTGCTAAGGATTCGGCAAGTGCTTTACGGTCAGATTCTGCTGGATTATAGAGCACGACCTCCGCGCCATACCCGCGTGTTGCGGCGAGTTTGGTAGAGGGCGCATTGTCCGGCATAACAATCGTCGTTTTGATCCCCAGAATTTTACCGACGAGCGCTGTCGCCTGTGCATGATTACCGGACGAATAGGTAATCACGCCACGTTTCTGTGCATCGTCGCTTAATTGACTGATGGCGTTATAGGCACCACGAAATTTAAACGCGCCCACACGTTGCATATTTTCACATTTGAAGAATACGTCCCCGCCTACACGGTCATTGAAAGTACGCGAGGTCATGATCGGTGTGTGGTTAGCGATGCCGTTTATGCGTTGGCTTGCCAATTGAATATCAGCAAAGGTCACAGCGTTTAAGGCGATTTGTGCATCCATCAGGTGTCGTTTCTTTCCTGTTTTGAGTAATATATTGCCTGTTATAGCGCAGACCATCAAATCCGCCAACACCCACACAAAACAAAGGAGACAGTTCGGCTGAACTATCCCCTTCATTCAGGTTGGCTGATCCATTTAAGGATCACTGGTCTTCCTATTCGGTATGATTGGTATATGACGGATGCTGTTATGCAATCCAAATAGGTCATCTTGTAAAGTTGTTAGGCGCTCATGGCATAAGCCGGTTTGGGGGCTTTGACGACTACATCAAACACATAGTCGCCAAAATATGCACCGAGTAATCGCGTGTCATCCATCAGTGTATCTTCAAGATTGACATTGTCTAACAGTGCCATAGACAGATTGGTACAGGTCAAGATTGCTCCGCTTAAATCCGCCCCGCTAAGGCGCACCCCTGCGAGGTTTGCACCGGACAAGTCTGCTTCTCGTAGGTTCGCTCCGCTAAAATCTAACCCGGCAAGGTCTAATCCGCTGAGGCTTAAGCCGAAGAAATCGCGTGTGGTACGAAGAATGCGTTGAACGGCGAAACGATTGAGCGTCTTCATAGTGTTTGATCTCCATTTATCGCCGTCAGGTTTCTCCCGTTTAGTCTTACCAGACGACTTAATTACCTTATATTACGAAAGATAACATAACACCCTCTCGCCCGTCAATGTAATTTTACGTAATTTATGCTAGCGTTGGAAAATCTTCATAGACCATGACTTTTGTTTGCATCTTGCAATGCAAACGGGGATTTGTGGCGGTACTAGCTTACAAATATATGGAATCAAAAAGGGCACATCTGGTAATGTACCCTCATGCATAAATCACTATGGTTGTAGGATTATTTCTGCATTTCTGGTGGGAGCATGGTATTCAGCAAGAAACGGCGTGTGCCTTCTGCCAGCCCAGCCGCAATCAACACTTTGATGATATCTAGCCCGAGGAAGGGATACCCACCCGCCATCCATGCCGCGTGCCAATCCATACCAATAACATTTTTCAACACGACAATGCCGAACAGGTATAAAACAGCAATGCCCACAAACCCGGCGAGCGCACGCATCCAGAAGGTTTTCGCGCCGAATTCAACCAGTAAGCCGGTTACGCCAGCCGCAAACACGAACCCGATTATGTAACCACCAGTGGCACTGAATAATGCCGCAGTCCCAAGACCATTAGCATCAACCGGAAAACCGAGTGCGATCAACCCAACGTAGGATGCCATCGCCAGCGCACCATCGCGCCCGCCAAGCACAAGACCTGCCAGTAATACTGCGAACGGTTGCATGGTGAATGGTACCGGCTGGGTAGGAATCTTGATCTGCGTAAGAATAATCATCAAAACAGTGAAAACCGCAATCATCGCAAGACGTTGTAATTCGCTAAAGTCGCGGGTTTTCGGTAAGGAACGAAGCATCGTAAATCCTTTCGAGAATTATTGTAAAATGTCGTGA
>DAOTXB010000700.1:0-2029 GCA_034435575.1 Anaerolineae bacterium | reverse complement strand
TCAATTAGCATTATTAAAGAATTGTAATCTCATTATGAGCGATGCAGAACACGAAATCAATGAAGAAATACCAGATTGCGCGTTCTGCGCCAGATACTTTAATGTACATTCTGCAACCATAGCGCTCAAAAGACGTATACCGTATCAGACAAACATGACTCATCTACGAGTTTCTAATCAGTCATAGCACTGTTGGGAGGAACAACCAATGCGTTCAGAGGATTTCTGGAAAGCCGTCGCAACCATTAGCATCTGGGTAATCTGTGGCGCAATCGCCATCACCACTGTGTTAGCCAGCAATAGCAATTATACCTGGGAAATGACCGGTATCCCGTTCATCGCGGCAATATTCGCCACCTTTGTGATATGGGCAGTACCTTATCTCGTCAACTCAGATATTGAGAAAGCGCGTATCGAAAAACAATTCTCATCCGGCAATGTTAATAACGACGATGATAAACTAAAAAATCAGCGACGAAGTGTTTCAAATCGCACAAGTCTATTATTAGAATTAATGGATGAGGACGAGCGTGAAGAATTCAAGCGTATGCTCAAGCGACGCGTCTTACAGGAACGCCGCCTCACCGATGATGGTGAACTGTTCGCAGATTCAGAGACACTAGAAGCCTTGATGGACGCACCCGACAACGACTATCATCAGCAACAATAAGCGCAAAAAGGGGAGCATCCGGCGATCTCCCCCCCAATCAATGCCTTCATTAGGCTAAATTCCAGCGTGTTGCTGTGTTGGGATAATCGCTTTCTAACCATGCCAGCACACGGGTCGGATTAACTGTGTAATATGCCGCGCCTTGTGCTTCGCTTGCATCAGTAGTCGTCGGATCATACGGCGGGTATTTGTCCTTGTACGCCTCCAATATTGGCTTAAGTACATCCGCTGAATCCACACGTTCGATCACACCCTCAAAAATAACTGTGTCGTCGCCACTTTCCAGATGAAGTACCACGTGCGGATTATGCGCGAAGTTCTTCGCTTTCCGTGACGTTGTGCCCGTGCCAAAGTACACACGATCATACATCCACACTCCCCAAACCGGTGCCGCATGAGGATTGCCGTCCGGTCGTGTCGAGCAAATCCAATAATTGCGCGATTTTTCCATTTGTTCACTAATCCACGCCCATGTGAGCATACCTTCATCACCTTTATCATCAAAACCATAATCCGGTGCATACGGGCGACTCCGCTTTGCATCATTTGCATGTGCCATGTGTTTACTCCTAATCTATGGTGATCTATAAAGGGACTGATTATTATAGGGTTGTTCTAGGATGTTGCGGGCATATGTATACATTTTCAAGACAAAATTATTGCGCTTATTGTTACGATACCGCGCACTTGATGGCATCAAATGACCTTATTCTCCGAATTTTTTGTAACACCAAAAGTGATTTCTAAACATACTACGGGAGGAATACACAAATAATATAATGTTGATCGATAATTAAGATAAAATCTTTATTTACGATTACTTATTTTGGGTTCATAATAAGAATATACACGCAGACAATTCTTTGACAACCACACTGTAGAAGAAATGTTAGATACGGCGGTTGTGCATTGAAGAGTAGAATGGACGGCAATTGTGAGAGAGAATAGTATCACCCTGAGATCAACACCAGCCGCACGGGGCTTTATCCGCTTGATGGCGGCAATCAATACCGGCTCATTTGACGAAATCTATAATTACATCCAGAGAGAATTTTCCAACGAAATCCTGAGCAATCATGACGCACAAGACCTCGCCAACTATTGCATGACAGTCTATAAGGAAACAAAGGGACTTGCGATCCATAAGGTCTTTTTGTCAGAAGAATTTGTGATTATGGTAGTGATGAAACCGAGAAATCAAGATGGCGTGCTCTTCCTAGATAAGCTCAAAGTTTCCACTAGCAGACCTTTCAAAGTAACCGAATACGCACATCAAGAATTTAACCCCGCCAATTACGGTGTGTAAATAAAAACAGACCGTCGTTCAACGACCTGTTTAATATAATAATGACCCACCCT
>DAOTXB010000699.1:0-10275 GCA_034435575.1 Anaerolineae bacterium | reverse complement strand
TGGTGTGTTTTACGTAGGCGAACCACTTTATTTGCACACAGCGTAATTTTCACCCATAATGAAATGATCGAAAGCGACGATTGGATAGGGGGCAGTATGAATTACGAACTTGCAGGTTTTGGTCAGCGGTTTATCGCGTATTTGATTGATATAATTATTCTAAGTATCGTCAATGGTATTATTACCGCATTTTTCGGGCAAACACTGGGCACAGCATTGGGTCTGGCAATCGGTGTGGGCTATGTGTGGTATTTCTGGACCCGCAACCACGGGCAGACACCCGGTAAAAGCGCAATGAACATTCGGGTCATTAAAACGGATGGTTCAGAATTAACTGATGCCGATGCCGTTATTCGTTATGTGGGATACATTATCAGCGGTACTGTTTTGCTCCTAGGCTTCTTCTGGGTATTGTTCGATGGTGAAAGCCAAGGGTGGCATGATAAAATTGCCAGCACTTACGTTGTCAAGGTAAGCTGACCAAACACACTTTAAAGCGTAAAACGTGTCCCCCTGATACAGTTTTCAGGGGGATTTTTGTTTACCGGATCAATTCACCCTCAGCGACCATTTGCACCCGTCCGCCCACGTTGACCTCAATACCGTCGTCAGACGCATGCCCTTTCAACATCAACAATGACGGGCGTTTGATCTCATAGCCTTGTTCCACCCGTGCATTGACCTGCGCTTCGCCAAAATATTGATTCTTGACCAGATAACCGGTAAACGCGCCATTCGCAGAGCCTGTGGCGGGGTCTTCTGGCATGGTGATAACATCGAACAATACCCGTGCGTTGATGTCATTGCCAGCATCATAAGTTTCTGGCGAAAAGACCATCAACCCGTTAAGAGCCGCCCCGCGCACATGCGGGTCAACGAGCGCGTTGAATTTTGCCCAATCGACCTTGACCTGCCGTACTGCGTTCAGCGACTTCAAGGGGACAAATGTAAAGGGTACACCGGTGGATACAATCTGTGCTGGATATTGCGTGTCGATGTCATCCGGCGACACCCCGACAATATCCGCGAAATCGCTTGCATCAAACGTCGTGGTAAATTGTGGTTGTGCCTGACGCATCCATATCACCCCGTCATCGGCGAAGGTGATCGGAATTTGCCCGGCGTTTTGATTAAGGGTGAGCTTGTGCGTTGTTTCGGGTAGAATCTTATGATTGATGATATATGCTGTCCCTAACGAGGGATGTCCTGCTGTGGGCAGTTCTGTCTCGGATGTGAAAATTCGCATATCGTAACCGCCGTTTTTCATCTCATCCTGTAGGATAAAGGTGGTCTCCGAATAATACATTTCCAGCGCGATGGTCTGCATCTCTTCCGTGCTAAGACCTGATGCACCGCGTATGACCGCGAGTTGATTGCCAGCATATTTGGTTTCTGCGAAGACATCGACAATGTAAAACGTCAAATTTGATGTGCTCATGAGTGTATCCTTGTGCTATTCAGTTTAGAAACAATGATGGATACTATAGTCGGTCTATGGTGGAATACCCACCCGTTGCACGACATCCTTCACACGTCAAATGCATCAAAATGAGTGGGTCAATACTTCTTTATGTTCCTTAATGGCTGGAAAAAGATACACATTATCCTGCCGTTTTTCACGGTGACTCCAGTCGTGTGGCAATGCGTGTCATAATGTGTTCACTTAGGCGCGTTTTGCTAATGAGATCTAACGGGTGTACGCCATCACGATCAATAATCACAGCACGGTTGTTATCGACGGCAAAGCCAGCATCAGAGGCAGTGATGTCATTCGCCACAATAAAATCTAAGCCTTTTTTCTGCAATTTTCGCTCTGCATTCGCCACCAAATCCTGACTTTCTGCGGCGAAGCCCACCGTCACGCGTGGTAAACCATTACGGGCGCGTTGCTTTTTAACCTCTAGCAAAATATCCGCATTAGGGGCAAGGTCGATCCGTAAGCCGTTGTCATTCGCCTGCTTCTTGATCTTCTGAGTGGCAATCTGCACTGGACGAAAATCTGCAACCGCCGCCGCCATCACCAAAACATCGGCAAATTCGCTATGGGTTAAGATTGCGTTTTGCATCTCCTGTGCGCTATCCACCGGCACACGGGTCACTCCAATCGGCACGGGCAGGTCGTCACGCGTGCTGACGAGGATGACCTCTTTCGCGCCAGCATCAACCGCCGCCTGCGCTAGCGCATACCCCTGTTTTCCGCTGGAATAATTGCTGATATAGCGTACGGGGTCAATGGCTTCACGCGTACCGCCTGCACTGATAATCACCTTTTTCCCGGCGAGCCGTCCCACATGCCCGATCACCTGACGGATATAACCCATCAATGTGGCGGTTTCTGGTAAGCGCCCCCGCCCGACCAGACCGGATGCAAAACGCCCTGTTTCCGGTTCGATCAACACAACCCCCCGATGCTCAAGCGCTTCCACATTGGTGCGCGTGGTGTGATGTTCGTACATGCTACCATCCATCGCAGGGGCGATTAACAGGGGGCAACGGGAAGCTAATGCCGTAATCGTCAACAGATCATCGGCAAATCCGTGTGTTAAGCGGGCGATGGTATGCGCTGTCGCTGGAATGACCGCCATCAAATCAGCATACTCCGCCAAGCCAACATGCGCGATGTGCGTTTGTAGACCACCGCTGTTATCCGTCTGCCATAAATCAGTATAGACAGGACGACCTGTCACCGCCTGAAAGGTCAACGGTGTGACGAATTTCTGTGCGGATGTTGTCATGATGACATCAACCAATACGCCAGCTTGTGTGAGTTTGCTGGCGAGGTCAACGGCTTTATAGACAGCAATACTCCCCGTTACGGCGAGGACAATGCGCTTATCTTGCAAAATTGTAATTGCTTCCATTACTTTTGAGTCTCCTGTTTCCATAGCCAATATGATCCCATTTGTATCGGTGGGGAGACGAGTGACAACCCAGCTCGCGATGTTATGTCAGGGGATTAAACATGCCCAGCATTGTGCTGAAACATACATATTTACGGGTAAATGATACCCAAAAGTTGCGACAAATGCCCAAGACCATTGAAGCCCAACGCAAAGATATATTGAATTTCTATTGGAGAGCGTTCCCGCGTGACACTGACGGGTTAATCGTCCATCAATGGCACACGAGAAGAAATGTTGCGAGACTGTTAGTTAAGACTCATCATCGCTGACATAGCCATGCGGGTGCTTCTGATGCCATAACCACGCAGTTTCGATAATTTTGCCGAGGTCATCAAATTCTGGTGCCCAGCCCAATTCCTGCTTGATGCGGGTGCTATCCGCCACCAATCTGGGCAAATCCCCGGAGCGGCGTTCTCCGTCAATAGCGGGGATGGGATGTCCGGTAATCTTACGTGCCGTCTCAATCACTTCTCGCACAGAATAGCCATTGCCACTGCCGAGGTTATACACACGACTATCCCCATCTTCCAGCGCCTTGAGCGCGAGAATGTGCGCTTCTGCGAGGTCAATCACATGGACATAATCGCGGATGCAGGTGCCGTCGGGCGTGTCGTAGTCATCGCCATAAATCGTCACAGCATCACGTTGACCGAGCGCGACCTGCAACACAATCGGGATCAGGTGCGTTTCTGGATTATGTGCCTCGCCGATGTGCCCTAATGGATGAGCACCACTGGCATTAAAATAACGGAGACAACAATATTTCAGCCCATACACACGATCCATCCAGTGCAACATGCGCTCGCCGAAATTCTTAGTCTCGCCATAGACACTACCGGGGATGATGGGTTCATCTTCGTTGATCGGCACAGTTTCGGGATCATCATACAGATTGGCGGTGGAGGATAATATGAAGCGCTTGACATCGGTTTTTGTCACCTGTTCCAGCAGGTTCATCATGGCGATGACGTTCTCGCGCAGATATTTGAACGGATTTTGCATACTCTCGCCCACTTGAATGTGTGAGGCAAAGTGAAACACACCATCGAATGGAGGTGCATCGTCCCGTGCATGTGACGAGAAGAATCCGGCGAGTTGTGCCTCGTCCATCAAATCACCCTCGAAAAAGATGGCATCTTTGTGGACTGCCTGACGAAATCCCGCGCCGAGGTTGTCATACACGACGACTGTGTGCCCCTGGTCGATCAATAATTCGACGACATGACTGCCGATATAGCCTGCGCCGCCGGTAACAAGTACTTTCATGTGTTGTTCGCTCCTTGCGTCATGTTCATGGTGTCTTTTAATACATAGGACTTACGCACGTGCACAAAGTAATCCGTCAATAGAGACCTATTGCCACATCTTGACGACGAGTTATCAGTAATTAGTTATTAGCAAAAAATGGCAATAAGCCAAGAATTAAACATTTTGCTGGTGACTAACTAAAACCTGTGAACTGCGTAAGTTCTAATACAGTGGTTATATATACACTGTGTATTGGAAAAATACTGATGTCTGAATGCGATTGTATCATTCAATGTGAGGTAATATCAGCACAGTCATAATTTTTCATACGATCTGCGTATAATAGTCGTGGGGCATGCAACGAGATAGCGCGGGGTTCAAAAATTCACAAATACGTTAGACTCAATATATCGTCATACATTTAGCCTAAATTTCTATCAGGGAGGTCGTTATGCGGTTACAACGTTTATTGATTATTCTGGTGATGGTATTGCTCACCGCATTGACCATCAACGCGCAGGGAGCACCCGCGCCAATCAACGATGCGCTGGCGGATTTAAACCAGCGACTCGGCACAAATTATACACTCAATGATTTCAACTGGTTCTGGGAACAGCAAAATTATGAGGACACGAGCCTTGGTTGTCCGATAGAGGGTGAAGTTTATACACAACAACAGGTTGTCGCCTATCGCTTTGTCTTCACCGTAGAAGGTAATATCTACGATTATCGTGTGACCGCAGATCGCAATACTGTGCGTCTGTGTAGCGTAACACCGGAGGGCGAAGTCACCGAAGATCAAGCAGAAGACCTGAGTCTATCTCCCGATTATGATAACCCGCTATGTCCCGCACCGCCGGAAGACATCAGTTATATGCCCACACGCTTGACCGTAGAATCACAAGCACGCGTGTTGCCCGGTTTGCCGAATAACGTCCGCGCAGAACCGAGCTTACAGGGCGAGGCAATTGGCGAAATCCCCGGCGAAGGTATTTTCTCTGTGTTACAAGGACCGATCTGTGGCGAAGAGGGGTATCTGTGGTGGCAGGTGGATTACGACGGCTTCGTTGGTTGGACAGCAGAAGGACGCAACTACGAATATTTATTGGAGCCACTTCCACCCGCACAATTGCCCACATTGACCCCGATTAACGCCGACAATATCGCGCAAATTGCCGAAGTCGCGCGAATTCAAGGTAATCTGGGACGTGCAGTCGCTTTTGCAGAAAGCACCGAGGTCGAAACACCGGGACGTTTGGTGACGGTGGGCGGTTTAGGTGGTGAGGGCGCATGGGTTTATGATCTGACGGACATCAGCGCATCGCCATACACCCCTGCTGGCACCGATGTCTTGACCGCCATTGATTTTGGCATTGACCCACGCGTAGCGCTATTTGGCAGTCGCGACGGTGGCTTACGGTTGTGGGATATTCGTCCAAACGCGGGTCTAGTGGAACGCGCCTTCTTACAGGCACACGATTCACCGCTGAACGCCGTTGCTTATAACAGTACCTCAACCTTGCTCGCGGGTAGTGGTGGACGGGCATTCTTGCGCGAAGATCAGGGCGATAATCTGTACGCGATTTCGATCTGGAATACTGAAAATGTGGCGCTAGTGGGCGGTTTGCGTGGGCATACCGACGAAGTAACTGGACTTGCCTTTGCACCAGACACGAACATCCTGTATTCCGGTAGTCTGGATACCACTTTGCGTGTATGGGACACCGCTAGCTTACAAAATATCTTGATGGTCGATTTGAGTGAGCCGATTACATCACTCGCGCTGTCGGCGGATGGGACAATGCTGGCGCTCGGTACAGGTAACGGGAGTATCGTGCTGTGGGATACAGCAACCAACACCGAGATTCAAACGTTGAGCGGGCATCTGGACTCGGTGAATAGCCTTGCCTTCAGCGCGAACGGGTCGATTCTGGTCAGTGGTGGTACAGATAACAACGTGATTGTGTGGGCAGTGAACGGTGACTCACAGATCGCCCCAACCGTGCTTATTGGGCATGATGAGCCGGTCACGGGCGTAGCCATCAACTTTGCTGGTGAGTTAATCGCGTCAATCAGTGAAGACAATACCCTGCGCCTGTGGGGGATAGGACCGGAGAACTTCGGCTAAATTTATCAACAACCATAATGGCGTATCCCGTTTATAAGTGCGTTATACTACGCATCACATAAACTGAGAGAGGATACGCCATTATGCCCCACCCACCAAAGCCGATCAAAATTGGTACTTATCTGGACGCAGTCTATCCATCTTACGCGTTGTTGGCGGGTATGCAACTTGACCTGTTCACGCATCTTAAAGATGGCGGACGCACCATCGCACAATTAGCACAGGCGTTGTTCGTCGATGAAGAAAAACTCAGTCGTTTGCTCTATGCGCTGGTCGCGGCGGAATTACTCGCTTGTGAAGAGGGCATTTTCACCAATGGTGATGAAGCCGATTTTTATCTGGTCAAAGGGAAAGCGACTTATCTGGGCGACCTGCATCATCTAGTGGGTAATATGTGGCGTACACTCCCGCTTACAGCAGAAACGATCCGTACAGGCGTGCCACAGGCAAAGGTGGATTATAGCGATGAAGAAACTATAGCCGACGAGGCGCAAATCTTTAAAGGGATGCACACCGCAACGCTGATGGGGGTTCGGGAGTTGCTCAAACGTTTTGATCTTTCCGCACACCGGCACATGATTGATATTGGCGGGGGGAGCGGTGGGCTGGCGATTGGCTTGACGCAGGCACTGCCCGACTTACAGGTGACGGTTTATGACTTACCCACTGTTACCCCGACAACCGGCACATTTGTTGACACCGCACCGACAAAAGACCGAATTCGGGTGGTGACGGGTAACGCAGTCGAACACCCGATTCATGGCACGTACGATGGCGCGGTTATGCGCTCATTCACACAAGTTTTAACGCCAGAGCAAAATCGGCGGGTATTAAAACACACGTTTGATGCACTCGCACCACAGAGCAAACTGTACATCATGGCGCGTATTGTCGATGATTCACGCATATATCCGGCACCGACGGCGTTGTTCAATCTGGTATTTTTGAATGTCTACGATGAAGGACGTGCCTATACTGAATCAGAGTATCGTACATGGTTAACGGATGCGGGTTTTACCGATATTAAGATCACGCTCTCGCCACGCGCAGATAGCATCGTTTATGCGATCCGCCCATGAGATAATTTTCTGAAAAGGAATACCTCATGCTGAACCATGAGGCAAAAACACCAACCCGCTTTGCGGCTACTTTCATGTACAATTTACGATAGTTTAGACTCTATCAAGGAGGGGTATCCTGTTTGCCTGTGGGTTTTAGCCACAGGTGATAGATACTGCGATCTCAACAAAATTTAACATAATATAAGTATCAATTACGTTATACTAAGTTATGAATGATCGGCTAGCAGAACCGATCTTCACGCATTACTTCTTGCTGGCGACGGTGCAATGTGGCAGAACATAGCATCGTTGTCAGCATTTTGATTCTCCACGAACTATTTAAGACCAACTATGCCCACGACCTGTTATAATCTCCGTCATAGTGAACACAACAGGGACAACGAGGACGGATTTTATGGGGAAATACAACTTTGATGAGATTATCCCGCGACGTGGCACGGGGAGCGCAAAGTGGGAGCTATTCGACGAAGACGTGCTTCCGCTGTGGGTGGCGGATATGGATTTTCGCTTACCGCAGGAAATCGCCGATGCCCTAAAAGCACGCGCCGACCATACTTTATTTGGCTACGAGTTCGGGTCGAAAACGCTCAAGAACGTCATTATTGACCGCATGAAACGCCTGTATGATTGGGAGATTGACGCGGAGGCGATCCTGTTTTTACCCGGTGTTATCCCCGGTCTTGCTATGGGCTGTAAAGCGGTTGGCACAGCGGGGCATAATGTCGTCGTGCAACCACCCGTGTATGCGCCATTCTTCAATGTTGCGAAAGGGCAACAGCTCGACCTGAACTTTGCCCCACTAACACTGAATGATAACGGTGATTTCTTGCATTATGAAATCGACTTTGATGTGTTGACGCAAGCCTACAACGAAGATACCGATTTGTTCATTCTGTGCAACCCGCATAACCCTGTGGGGCGTGTGTGGACGCGGGACGAACTCACCCAAATGGCACAGATTGCGCTGGATAACGATGCTATCATCGTTTCTGATGAGATCCATTGTGACTTGCTGTTTGACGATTACAAACATATCCCGATTGCATCACTCTCGCCGGAGATTGAAAAGCAGACGATTACCCTCATGGCACCCAGCAAAACGTTCAATATGCCGGGCTTAGGGGCGGCATTTGCCATTGTGCCGGATAAAGACCTGCGCGAAAAATTCCAGGCGGCACTGTGGACGATTGGCGCACATGCCTTCACGATGGGATTGGTTGGTACGAAAGCCGCCTATGAACATGGCGACACCTGGCTCAAAGAAGCACTGGCGTATATGCAGATGAATCGCGATTATGTGGTGGATTACCTTAAACGTGAATTGCCCAGCATCAAAACGACCTGCCCGGAAGGGACTTATTTGATGTGGCTGGACTGCAACGCTTACGATTTTGGGGATAAAAAACCGGCGGATTATCTGGCGGAAAATGCGCGAGTCGCGCTCAATGATGGCGCGTGGTTCGGAGAGGGTGGACAGGGCTTTTTACGCCTGAATCTTGCCTGTCCACGCAGTGTGCTTGAGCAAGCACTCAACCGTATTCGTGATACACTAAAGACAGTATAACGACATCATCGCACATGACATGACACCCAATAAATTTATTTGAAAGAAGGCAGTTTAAACATGAAGAAATCAAAATCGAAAGTCGTGACAATTGAGCGACATATTCTAGAACAAGAGCGTGAGCATCCGGGGGCAACAGGAATATTCACCAGTATTTTGTACGATATTGCACTCTCCGCCAAGTTAATCTCTCAAGAGACGAACCGTGCTGGATTAGCGGGATTGCTCGGTGCTTCGGATGATGAGAATATCCATGGCGAACGCCAGCAAAAGCTCGACATCTTCGCAGATGAAGTGATCTTCCAGATGAACGACCATACCGGACGACTGTGCGCGATGGTCAGCGAAGAACACGACAAAATTCTCAACATTCCACCAGAATTTGATCAGGGCAAATATGTGTTGCTGTTCGACCCGTTGGACGGTTCATCTAATATTGATGTTAACGTATCCGTCGGTACGATCTGGTCGATCCATCGCAAGATTTCGGAAGGCGCTCAAGGAACGCTGGAAGATGTGTTGCAACCGGGGCGTGATCTGGTCGCGGCGGGCTACATCATTTATGGCTCCAGCACGATGCTGGTTTATAGCGCAGGAAATGGCGTACATGGCTTCACATTGGATTTGGGTGTGGGCGAATTTTTGCTGAGTCATGAGAATATCCGCATACCGACTACGCCAAAATACTACAGCGCCAACCATGGGCACGAAAAATATTGGACAGAGGGCGTAAAACGCTACGTCAAGTATTTGCAGGGGATTTATGGCGAGGGCAGAACTCCCTTAGCGCATCGCTACATCGGTTCACTGGTCGCGGATTTTCATCGCAATATGCTACGCGGTGGTGTGTTCGTCTATCCAGCAGATTCACGTGAGCCGGATAAACCCTATGGTAAATTGCGCCTGATGTACGAAGCACAAGCACTCGCGTACCTTGCGGAACAAGCAGGTGGTGCGGCATCCGATGGTGTGGGGCGTGTGAGCGACATTCACCCGCACAATTTACACCAGCGCACCCCGCTTATCATCGGCAATAGCGATCTGGTCGCGATGGGTGAGGAATTTATCAAGAAGACTGATCAAGCGTGGATTGATGCGTATATGCCTTTCCGTGAAGGCACGCAATTGACCGAACACTAATTTTTACCGCACAGCCTGAGGAGACACTGCACCGATGCACTTCCGTCTTGCGACTGTTGATGATGCGCCACAGATTCAGGCGATTTATGCGCCGATTGTGACCGAAACAGCCACCTCATTTGAGATGACTGTCCCCACTGTAAAAGAAATCGCGGGGCGGATTGAAAAATATACCGCACAATATGCCTGGTTGGTGTGTATGGATCATCA
>DAOTXB010000698.1:0-13422 GCA_034435575.1 Anaerolineae bacterium | reverse complement strand
GTACCTATACCGTCGATGGTTAAGAATTTATCGGGCATTATAGTCCTATTTCTGGGACACCATTTGCGATTATTACCGAAACCTTGCTATCAGTAGATTTCATCGCCAATGGGTTTGCCCAACGAGCGCTTCCAGCGGCAACCGTGTTGCTTGTGATTGGTCTATTTATTATGTCGCTCATCAATTTGACGATTACCCCACCGTTACGCGCTTTGACGCGCAAGATGGAGGCGATGCAAAACGGTGATTACACCAGCGATCTCCCTCAGGCTGGACGTATTGACGAAATCGGCGATGTCGCCCGCGCTTTTCATGGTGTGCGTGAGCAATCACGACAGATTCAAGAAGATTTACAGGCACGCATTGACGAACGTGTGCGCGATTTACAGGCGACGGAAGAGGTCAGTTACACCGCGGCTTCTCAGCGTGATTTACAGCAATTGATGGATCGTGTGGTCAACCTTATCATCGACAAGTTTACCAATATTTATCACGCGCAGATTTTCTTGATTAACTCGGATCGCACGTACGCGATATTACGTGCTAGTACCGGGGATGCCGGTCAGCAATTGCTCAGTCGCGGGCATCGTCTGGCGGTGGGCAGTGTCAGCGTGATCGGACAGGTCACGACAACCGGTCAACCCGTCGTGGCGAGAGACATCGCCGCCAGTGAAGTCCATCGCCAGAACGAATTTTTGCTGGATACACGCTCAGAATTGGCGATCCCGCTGACATTTGGGGATCAGATCATCGGCGCGTTGGATGTACAAAGTAAAGAGAGCGACACCTTTGCGGACGATCAGGTGAGCGTGTTGAGCATTCTCGCGTCACAGATCGCTGTAGGGATCGAAAATGCGCGCCTCTATCAAGAATCAACCGCCCGTTTACAGGAAATTAACCTGATGAATCGACAAGCCGTGACGCAGGCGTGGGGCGAATATATGAGTGGTCGCCGTAAAGTGCGTTTGCAAAGTCATGCGGGGATGTCTACCGAGACCGATCTCGACAATCTGCGTGAAGAAGCGATTGCCACCGGAGACCCCGTTGTCGGCGAGGTGAGCAATTATAATACGGTGCCGATTGCCGTGCCGATCATGCTACGTGAGGAAATTCTCGGTGCGGTGGAGTGGGAAATCCCAACCGATCAATACGATTATACCAAGGTGTTGTTGGCGCAAGAATTGGTGAACCGCCTTGCCGTTAGTTTAGATAACGCCCGCTTGTTCCAGGAAAGCCAACGCGCCACAAACCGTGAGCGTCTTGTGAACGAAATCGCCGCACGTCTGGCGGCAGAAACTGATCTGGATCAAATTCTGCAAACGGCTGTGCGTGAAGTTGGGCAGGCGCTACAGGTGCCAGAAGTCAGCATTCAATTCGGGCAAAATGGACATCAAGATGAGGATAGCGTGACGAATGAATAACACAGCTATGGGTGACAACAACACAACGCGTCGTGATCGGCAAGCATCTTTACACCGTCGCATTATGCGCCGTGTTATCCCGTTTATCATTATCGGGATGGCATTCGCCGCCATTCTTACGGCTGTGCTTTTACAATCACAAGCGCGTGAGGACATCAACGAATCGGTTGAACAATCGCTAGAAGAATTGACATTACAGGTTAATGAAGCATTCGCCGTGCCGGTGGCGGGTTTGCGCCTACTGACCAATAACGTCACGCTTTCATCACTTGCCCAACCTGTTGTTGACAGCAATGATGACATCACACAAAGCGCGATCAATACCCTGAGAAACCTGATGGATCGCAACCAGAACGATTTCATCTCATTGAAGTTCATCACGCTGGACGGTGAACAACGGGCGATCCTTGACCGCAACAATATTGGTTTATCCGTCGATACCACACCACAGGCAAGTGATCTGGCAGATGACCCGATCTTTATCACCATTAGCGCCGGTATTAGCCCGGGGACGGTGTACCTCGGTCCATTAAGCGCAGTGACCGAAGAATACCCTGCCGGTACCTTTACGTTATATGTACCTGTGGCGAACCCGAACAATCGTAATAACTCCATCGGGATTGTTGCGCTAGAGGTTAACGCAGAACGCCTGTTACAGGTGATTGATGAAGTCAGTAACTCCGCCTTGCTCAGTACCGATGGGCGCGGTGTGCTTTTGCTCAATGGCGACAATCGCGTGTTGCTCAGTGTGGGCGATCAGGATGCGCTGAATGTGCCGATTGAGGATTTCATGGCGGATAATTCGGGCGAATTCACCCAGCGATTTATTGATTTTCGTTATTTCGCATCTGCTGGCACCACCGCCCAATACATCGGCATCGATACTCCGTGGCAGATTGTCATGGTGGACGATATTTTTGCGCTGACGGGCGAGACGAACATTCAAATTATCATTGCGATCATTCTCTATGTATTTTTGACCGTGATTATCATTGGCGTGTTAAATGCCTTGCTCAACAATGTGCTGAGTCCGATGAAGGATGTTGCGCGTGTTGTGGGTGGATTGAGCGAAAATCATGCGACGGCGCCGTTAGCAACCACCTCTTATGGCAATGACGAAGTCGGTCAGATCGTGCAGTCAGTAGAGACTCTCTCGCGTAGATTGCAGACCTTAGACCGTGAAAAACACGAAACGCAAGCACGTAATCAACGGTATATGGACATCATCGCTCACATCGGGCGAGAGATTAGCGCGGAATACGATATGGAACGTCTGGTGCCCTACGCGCTCAAACGTATTGCTAATGAATTTGATTTTTTGCATGAACGTGTGTTCCGTGTGGATGACCTTAAGCTGAACGCTGTCCATGTCTATACCCATACCGCCATCATGAATCCGATTGATGAACCGGAGAAAGTGCCGATTGGCTCTAATCATCCGGTGGGTCGTGTGACACGTAACGGACAACCGATTTTCGTTGGCAATATTCAACAAACCGATGAGTCGGACATTCAAAATGGGATGACCACACGCATGATCTTACCCTTGCAGGTGGGCGAAACGATCATCGGTGCGCTGGATTTACAAACTAACCAGCAGGCAACTATTGACCGTGATGACATTCCCGCCTTCATGGTACTGGCGAATCAACTGGCAAGTGCTATCCAGAACGCGCTGACCATTGGCGAGACTCAGCTTCGTATCGCACAACTCAATGAGCGTGAACGTGAGTTAACCCGTAGCGCATGGTCGGTTGATGAAAATAGCGAAATTTCTGGTGAGTATCATTACAATCTGGTTTCCGTGAAGCACACGCCCAACGACAACAATAATGGGCATGGCAACAGCAAAAACAAAAACGCGCTCACATCGCCAATTACAGTACGGGGTCAAACCGTCGCTAATCTGGTCGCCAAACCGGACGAAGGACAGGACTTCACACAGGGTGATATGATGATCGTCCGCGCTGTTGCGGATCGTGTCGCGCTAGCGATTGAAAATGCGCGCCTATTCCAGGAAACACAATCCAGCCTTTCAGAAACATCTATCATGTACGAACTCAGTCGCTTGCTTAACGAAGCCAGCACGTTTGAGGACATTGTTCGTGCGCTCATCACATCAGTGATGCCAGATGCCACGAGTGGGCAAGTGTGGATCTTTGACGATTACATCACAGAACCCGTATGGGCGACCATTCAGACGGATGTGGCATTATCCCAACGTATTGAAAATAACGAAGACCTGTCTGACACCCGTGTTCATATGCCAGATCATGATTTCTTTACCAAAATGCACTCTAACCAGATCGGTCTGGTACAGGACGTGGACAATGATAAACGTCTTGATTCAGATTTAAGAGTATTGTGTCAGCGCGTCAACGCACAGGCAGTGGTCTACATTCCGTTCAACGTGCGTGGTCTGTGGCGCGGGTTAATCCAGATTGGCTTCCCGGATGTGCGTCGTTTCAATGAACGCGAAGGGCGCATCTATACCTCGCTAATCGATCAGGCGGGTGTCGCCATTGATAACCGTTTGCTCCTCCGCCAGACCGAAGATGCACTCAGCCTGCAAGAGAATCTGTATGCGGCGAGCCGAATTATTAATCAGGCACAGAGCGAGCAAGATCTGGTCTATGCCGCTGTTGCTACCGCAGAAAATCCCGATTTGAACTTTGCACTGGGCTTGCTAGAAGGTGATTTAGCTAAAAATGGTTGGTCCAGTCGTTCGCGCATTATCGCCCGCTCTGAAAACGGCGTGGTGGTTGAAGCGGATATTATCCATCGTATCTCGGTGACCCGTGCATCACCGATGCAGAAGCGTGAGCCAGAAATTATCGTCGATGAAACGCCCAATAACCCGAGTGTGTCGCCAGATATCCTATGGATGCGCGAACTCGGCTTCACGTTCACGGCGATGTTCCCGTTATATAGTGCGAATCAACCCATCGCGATTTTCTATGTACACGGGCAAAATTTGACCGAGCTGACACAAAACGATTACGAAATTTACCGCGCGATGACCGGTCAGATGAGTACACAGATCGAAATTCGCCGTCAGGTAGAACGTACCGAGCAAGCACTTGATGAAACCCGTCGCCTTTATCTGGCAAGTAGCGCCATTGTGAGTGCCCAGGACACAGAAGAAGTTTATGCAATCGCGGTACAACATCTGGTACGTCCGTTTATGCAACGTGATGCGACAACCGATGATGTCGTCGGTCTGCGTATTTTGCTAGCTTCACCGGAGCCTAGCCCATTCGCACCTTATCTTGAGAATGTGTATGCATGGCGCAGTGACGGGCAAGATGATACCAACAACATCGGGCAGATGTACAGCGCGGGTGAATATCCCTATGGTACATTGACAGAACAGACACGCGGGTTGGTTTATATCCAAGACCTTGCGATGGATGAAAACGACACGCTGTCGGACTATAGAGAATTGCGGGCTGAACTGCTCAACGCACAAATTAACTGTTTGATGCTCATTCCAATTACGGTCAACATGCGCTGGTTTGGCGTGATTGTGCTAGAAAGTAGCGCACCGGCGACGTTTGGTGAGCAGTATCGACGCTTTGCACAGGCGAGCGCGGAACAGGTTGCTATCGCGATTGATAACAAGCGTCTGTTTGAGCAAGCGCGTGTGGAAGCTGACCGTGCCCAAACAGAAGCACGACGCGCCGGTGCGCTGGTAGAAGCCGCACAATTGGCGAACCGCATCGGGAGTGGCGATGTTGAAGACAGCCTGACCGAAGTCTTTGAACAGGTCGGCGCGGCATCTGGCTTTGATCGCTGGATGTTGATGCTCAATGACCGCCGCACCGGTGAGCTGACACCTGTTATCTCCCATCTGCCCGGTTACGACACCACCGACATGCCCATACCCATCACCACGAATTTACCGATTGTGGAAGCGGCGTTGAAGGGGCAGACGTTGGTGATTAACGATCTCAATACGCATACGAGTATTACCGAATCTGGTAATCTGACTGGTGAGATGATGGCGATTTACTTCGGTAAACATATCGCCACGCCGATCAGTGCCGGGCGCAACATACTGGGGTCTTTGTTTATGGGGCGCGACTTAGACACGGAAAATCTGGATGAGCGCGACGAACAGCTTGTGACCACCCTCGCCGCACAGGTAGCGATTGCGCTGGAAAATAGGCGTTTGTTCCAACAAGCACAGAGCGAACAACAACGTTTACAATCTATTCTGGGCACATTACCTGCTGGTGTGCTGGTGCTAGACCCCATCACCATGAAGCCGTTGATGCACAATGAACAGGCGGAACGCTACTTTGGTACGACAATTGATACAGAAACCCCGTTCTCGTCCGAGTTGTATAACATCTATCGTACCGGTACTGACCATTACTACCCGGACGATGAAATGCCGGTGTTTGTAGCGCTCAATAATGACGCACTCGCTTTTGCGGATGATGTCGCCATTATCGGCGAAGATCATCGTGTCGACTTACAGTTCAGCGCCGCACCAATCCACGCCGCAGATGGTGACATTAGCTCGATTGTCGTCGCCTTCCAGGACATTAGCGCCCTGCGTAATATGGAAAACACCCTGCAAGATAACCTGCGACAGACAGTCACGCTTTACGAGACACAATTGAAGTTCTCTGAAACAGAAGCGCTGGAAGAGTTGCTGGATGCAATCCTTGAGCAATTGGTCGTTTTCCAACCGGATAACGCCTTTATCATCCAGACAGCCCCTAACGGTGAGCTACAGGTTGAACGAGCGCTTCTGGATTCGTTGCATGATCTGGATGTGATCGCCCCGCTATTTGATGTCGATCAATCCATCGATATCCAGAATACAGCCACCTACCCGATGGATGATGCCGTACGAGAAGCACTCCACGCGCAACAAATTCGCAACATCATTACGGTGCCGATTCGTACCCGTCAACGAGCGACAAGTTGGCTGGTTGTGGCGAGCGATACACCGGAGATGATTGCTACCGATGAAGAATCCGTGTTGATACAGATTAGTGATGCGGCGGCAACGGCGATTGATAACCGCTTCTTGATTAAGAGCCAGCAAGACACTTTGCGGGAGATCAACACGTTGTACAGCGCGACAACTACCATCAGCCGTACCCGCGACCTGCAACAATTGGGCGTGGTGTTAGAAGGTGCGCTGGCGACGTTATCCCCGGATTATATGGCGGGGTATTTGTTTGAAGAAATGGGCTTTGAGCGTGAGGAGCTTGACTTATTCCAGTTCAACACGGATCAGGTTGACCCGATCCCGTTCAGCACAGTGCTTAGCTCACAGCAATTACCCTCCGACGGGTTATTTATCACTGATGTACATGCGCTCACTGATCCAACACCGCTTGAGCAGTTGCTGATTGACCTTGGCAATGTGCGCGGTGTTGGGTTAATCAATCTGCGTGTGCAAGATGGCGCGGGTGGTACGCTAATCATCGCGTTCTCATCACAACATGACTTCACCGAAGGCGAACAGCGTTATCTGAACACGGTTGTGGATAGTGCCTCGGTGGTTGTGGATAACATGCAGTTGTTCGAGCAGACACAGAGCACACTAGAAGAAACAACAGTGCTTTATCAGGCTAGCCGTGCGCTGACTGATGCAGAAGGTGCCGAGGACATTGTGGATGTGGTCGTCAATTACTTGATCGGTCCGCATATCACGCAAGTATTTATTGCTATGCTCAGTACACGCACATGGGATTCGCCAACTGCCACGGTTGAAATTGGCGCGGATTGGAGCGATGACCCTGATGCTAGCCTGCACCTGAACGGTTTAACACTCTCCCGCGAACAATTCCCCGCGTGGAATTTACTGTCGTCAACAGAAGTCATAAGCGTTGATGATATTGAACATGATGACCGCCTCGATGCTATGGAGCGCATCGGTATTCAGAGCTTAGACGTACGCTCGGTTGTCGTCATTCCGCTCCGTGTAGCCTCTCGTGCCATTGGTGCGGTGTGGCTGGCATCCAACGAGCCGTATCACCATAACACCCGTGACTTACGCTTGTATCAAGCCTTCGCAGAACAGGCATCTCTGTCGATGGAAGCGGCGTACTTGCTTGCACAGACTGACCGCCGTGCCCGTCAGCTACAAACGTCAGCACAGGTCAGCCAGAGCGCGGGTAACATCCTTGATCTTGAAATTTTGCTCAGTCGTCTGGTAGAACTCATTCAGGAGTCGTTCGGTTATGACCATGTGCAAATCTTCCTCATGGATGAAGAGCATGATTGGGCATTGCTACGCGCAAGTACCGGCGAGGCAGGGCAAAAACTGCTGAGTATCGACCATAAACTTCAAAAGGGGTCTGATAGTATTATCGGGCAGGTGACCGCTAAAGCCGAACCGGCAATCGCGCTGGATACGGCTGATGCTGGTGTTGTCCACAAGCCAAATCCCTATCTGCCATTGACGCGTTCTGAAATGGCGCTTCCTATCATGCTGAAAAATGAGGTGGTTGGTGCGCTAGATGTGCAATCGAACCTGCCGAACGCCTTCAACGAAGAGGACATCAGCGCGTTGACCACACTCGCCGCGCAGATTGCGGTTGCATTGGACAACGCGAACCTGTATAAAGCCTCACAGGAACAAGCGGAGCGCATGGGCTTCCTGTTCAATGTAACACAGGGCGCGGCGGCGGCTCCTTCGCTCGAAGATACACTGGAAACAATTGTGCGCCGACTTTATGATGAACTCAACGTGCTCTCGACCACCATTTACCTGCGCCGTGTCTATGTTGACGAACGCACCGACAAGCAACATTCCACGATGCGGGCGGCGGTCAGCGCAGGGAGCGATCATCCCATCGAAGACTTACCAGAGATTCGCTTTGATGATGAGACGCACATCTTTAGTGACATCGTCCATGCCAATCAACCACTTCAATTGGGTGATCTTACAGAAGAAGACCGTTACACGCTGGCGGCACAAAATGCCCGTTCCGCGCTGATTGTACCCTTACGCAGTGGTGGTGAGATCATCGGTGTGGTCACGCTGGAGTCTGTTCGTGTGAACGGCTTCGGAGATGATGAAATTCGTCTGTTAGAAGCGCTGGCAGGGTCAACCTCCGCGGTGATCCAGAGTACACAGTTGTTGGAACAGTTGACCAAAACCAACGAGCAATTGCGCGAGCTTGACCGTGTAAAGAGTGACTTCCTCGCGAATATGAGCCACGAATTACGCACACCGCTCAACTCGATCATCGGGTTTAGCCGTGTGATGATGAAGGGGATCGACGGACCGTTAACCGAAATGCAGGAGCAAGACCTGACCACCATTTACAACAGTGGTCAACACCTGCTCATGTTGATTAACGATATTCTGGATCAAGCGAAGATCGCCGCTGGTAAGCTAGATATCAAGCTAGAATACTTCGACATCAAGCTCATGATCGAAGCGGTACGCTCCATCGGCATTGGTCTGGTGAAGGATAAGCCAGTCAACCTTATGCTAGAGATCGCGCCGAACATGCCGAAAGCCTTTGGTGATGAATTCCGCTTGCGTCAGGTGATGATTAACCTCGTCTCGAACGCGGCGAAGTTCACCAATGAGGGTGAGATTGTCATCCGTGCCTATCTCTGGGATGATCCCGCTATCGAAGAGAAAATGGCGCGTATCGACGTGGTTGATACGGGGATTGGTATCGCGGAAAAAGATATTCCATTATTGTTTGAAGCGTTCCGTCAGGTCGACTCATCCTTAACCCGAACCGCAGGTGGTACCGGACTCGGTTTACCGATTGCGAAATCATTGGTCGAGATACAGGGTGGCGAGATGATGGTGACCTCCGAGGTGAATGTGGGATCAACCTTCAGCCTGACCATTCCATTGGAACCGACGGTTGATCTTGACCAAGACGATGACGATTATGATGATGACGATACGATGATCGTCGCGGGCAATGAAGCAGTCGATGATACTAAGCCGACTATCGAGGTCAAGAAAGCGACACAAACCCAGATGACACCGCCGGTTATGCCGACCAAGCGCGATGTGCTCCTGATTGAAGACAATAAGAACATGGTCGATCAGTTCCGGCGCATCCTGCAACGTGAAGGCTTTGAGGTTGTCACGGCTGACCATCCGTCGTATGCTGAAGCGATGGTGAGTAATCTGCGCCCGACGCTATTGGTGATGGATGTCAACTTCGCTTCTGGCGAGGGATGGAACATTCTGGAACGCTTAAAAGACCGTGATGATACTTTTGATATTCCAATCGTCGTCGTCAGTTTGAGCGATGAAAGCGAACGCGCTTATCAACTGGGGGCACATACGTTCATCCAGCGTCCCTTTGACCCGGAAACGTTTGAAAAGGCGGTGTTGCAGGCGGAGGAAGAAAGCTCAATGGAGCGCATCCTCATCATCGACGATCAGCCAGAATCAGTCCGGTTACTGACTGCGGCGTTGAACGCGAGTGGCACCTACCGTGTGTTCAGTGCAGAAAACGGACGCGAAGGTATCTCGATGGTTGCCCGTCGTCGCCCGGATTTGATCGTGCTTGACCTGCGTATGCCAGAAATGGACGGGTTCGCGGTTTTACAGGAACTGCGGGGTAATCCAGAAACCAGCAGTATTCCGGTCATGGTTGTCACGGGGGAGTTGGACTTCAATACGGATGAAAAGGACGTGTTACAAAATGTGCATGTGCTTCATAAAACAGACATCACACAGGAAGAATACGAAGCATTCGTCAAGAGTGTGCAGGATCACCTCACGACACCGGGGGAATAAGTAAGCATTTTATTATGTACATGCAAACCAAATCTTAAGAGCAGAGTTGACAAGAACGGGCACACCTATCGTGTCCGTTTTTTTATGGGGTAATTTCAGAAAGTTTAACGTAAAAAGTTGTGCCTTCATCAGGATTACTCACACAATCAATTTCACCTCTATGCGCCTTTACGCAATCCGCGACAATAGCAAGTCCCATACCAGTTCCACCAATTGCTTCAACATTAGAGCCACGATGAAACGGCTCAAATAGATGTTTTTTATCTTCTTCTGGGATACCAATGCCATAATCTCGCACCAAAAGCATCACGGTGCCGTTCTCTGATTGCAGGCTCACATCAATATTACGCGCCTGTGGTGAATATTTGATTGCGTTACCGACCAGATTATTGATAATTTGTCGTAAAATATGTGGGTCAATAGTGATTGTCAGCTGTGTTATCTTCTCAGTGTAGTTGAGTGTCTGGGTGACATCTTCATTATCAAAGATCACTTGTAGAACCGACTTTACAAATTTACCAATAACGATAGGGGCGGGAGAAACCTCGCGGGTGGTGCTATCGGTGGACATCACCGCATTAATATCATCTAAAAGGGCGCGTAAATGCAACGCTTGGTCTTTGATCGTGGCTATATGATAGATACGCCGTTCATCAGATAATTTATCATTATACCGTTCCAGAATCTCTCCTGATGACAGGATAGTGGCGAGCGGGGTGCGGAATTCATGAGAGACAGTGTACATGAAACGGTTTTTCAGATCGTTCATCTCGTGCTCTTGATCAAACTGTAAGCGGAGTCTTTCATGTTCACGTTCAGCTTCTTCTGCTAACTTCTGATCCGTGATGTCTTCGATCACGCCATAATGCGTTAACTTTCCATTTACTGGATCATGCTGGATACTGACTGAATCCCGCACCCAGCGCAATTGCCCCTGTTTATTAGTAATGCGATATTCATTACTGACCGCCCCACTGGTTTTTGTGGATTCTAACTTATTTTGGATGATATCCTGGTCATCTTCACTAATGAGGCTTACCCATAAGTTATTATCAGAGATGAAATCGTTTACTTCGTAGCCAGTAAGATTTTTAATTTTGGGCGAGATATACCGCAAGCCCTCGGGCATGTCGATGACATAGACAACATGACTAAGCGCCTGAATAATATGCGCCCATTGCCTTTCCTGTTCCAGCAAACGCAGATTAAGCTGTTCTTCAAAATTCAATAAGTTGGTGAGCAACTTGTTTAACAGATGCGGATCAGGTGGTTTCAACGTATAAGTTTCACGCGCTTGTTGTAGCACCGGCAACTTATCAGGACGATACTGGGCGACTGATTGCTCTAATGTGTTTAAAAGCAGATTGATTGTATCTATGTCAAATGTCCAGATGGTATCAAAAACGCGGGTCGCCTCTTCCTTGGCAGGAATCCCTATATCCTGACCACAAAGCACCACTGAAAATTCGTCAGAGATAATTGCCAGAAACCATTCCTGTAGTAGTGGGTCACCTTTATCTAATTCTATGTGGAGTTGATTAGCCGCACTGGATTCTGGTAACGGTTTACCGGCAAAGATACAAATCTGGTTAGCAACCTTACTCAGACCACGATAGCGTTCAGTTTCTTGATTCCAATAGCTAGATTCTTGAAAACCTGTGAAGATCAATGCAGGGATATTATGGTTAAGCACAATATCTTCTAAAGCGTGGGATATATGGACAAGCGTGGCTTTGGTCGCCTGAATAATTTGAATGTCGTCTGAGATGACAGTTCGTAATTTACTGAATAAGTGTAATTGCTCTGGGTCGTTGATCATAAGGATACAGTATAGATTATGTGGTCAAAGGATTATAGGTTAAAACAAATTAAGATTATATAGTCAATGACCATAAACGCGGGTGTTGTGCCTACGTTTGGTCAATCCAACTAGAAGTATATTACAAGTATCACGTAAGTAGACAATTAGACGATAGGGAAAAATTCTATTCGAGGATTTCTAGAAGATGAATGCTTCGCCATAAGTTGTCCCATACTGAAGCCCTGACACTGACTTTAAATTGATATATGGCATAAATTGGCTAACATGTTTATTCAGTATTTCCATTTTCATGTGGTAAAAATTGGTGATGGCTACCCATCCTTCCGGGATAAAGCTCAAGCCCCTAACCCCATCTATAAACGCAATCATACTATAGCTGGGTAATGGTGCGTCCGCTAACCAGACTCGATACCTTGGCGCAAAAAACGGGCATACATGAACGTATTCCCGTTTGTGGTCTATTTTGGATGGTATAAAGTAGCGAGTCCCTAGCCTTCGCTCAATGTCGAGATGAGATCGCCGGTGAAAGTGGAAAGATAAACTTGTGTGACTAAGCCAACAGAGTCATCAAATGTGCCGACTTCATGATAGAAGTAATAGGTGTCTTCCGCCTGTACCATATTGGTAAACCACAGGTTGCGCCCGCCCTGAATATCACGACGGGTGGCGATAATCTGTCCATAGGCAATATCCCATGTGATGCCGTCTTCGCTCGTCGCAAGGTTCATTGAGTCAAGATTGTTCAAGAAGGCGCTCCCACTTTTGAACGCCATCACCCAGCCATCGTCATTACGGACAACGTTCGGTTGCCAGACCTCGTCATTGATACTATCGCCATCAGGATCACCTAATTCTGCGATAACGGGGTCGCTCTGTGCGAAAGCCGCATCGGTAGTCTCCGGATCGTCATATTTTTCCCATGTGATACCGTCTTCGCTAAACGCCATGCCGATGCGATTGGTCAGGTTATCGCTCCCGCTATAGTACATACGATAGCCATCGTCTAGGGTGACCACGTTAGGGTGTGTAACCGTGTGTGAATCCCATGCGTTTTCATCCCCTGGTTCTATGACCAGCGATTCATGCACTGTCCACGGTCCCTGTGGCTCCGGTGCAGTCGCTAAACCGATGGCGGTCATGGCGCTATTGGTACCATTTTCTGGGATGTAAAAATACAAAATCCATGTGCCATCTTCGGTAACGACGACACTCGTCGGCAAAGCGGTGAACCCGTCATAGGGCACATCATCTACGGTGAATACAGGTTGATTGTCATAACGCTCAAACTCAAACCCGTCAGTGGAGGTGGAAAGATAGACGCTTGAACGCGCGGGCCAGCCGTTAAAGCTATTGCTCAACATATAAAACGTGTTTTCATGATAAATGACCGCACCGGGGTCGGTAAATTGAAAGTTACGGCGGGGCATCGTGGCGAC
>DAOTXB010000697.1:0-2022 GCA_034435575.1 Anaerolineae bacterium | reverse complement strand
GTCTAATTGTATTGCTGAATCATTGTCCTGCGCAAGCGCAATCCTTAATAAATCGGGATGTCTGTCCCAGTCGGTTGTTTCGTGCGGTGCATTTTTCAGTTACAATCTGGTTTACATGAGCACGGCAACAGCATTCAGGAGGGTTTTGCATGGCATCTTTGCCAACGTTAGTTATCCTCGCAGGTGGCGCATCTTCACGCATGTGGCCCCTGCGTGAAAAATCATTGTTACGCTTCGGTGAGGAACCGTTACTTCTCAGTCAATTGCAAAAATATCAGACACTCGGCTTTCAATCTGTTGTCATAGTGGGCAATCCCACCAATCAAGCAGATATTGAATCATTGATTGCCTCTGTCAACAATATACAGGTTGAGGTTGTGGTGCAAGATAATCCCATTGGTATGGGCAATGCGCTTTTACAAACCGAAGCCTTTGTCGCCACACAAGCAAGCAAGGCAATGTATGTGACGCAGGTGCATGATGTGGTGGATTATGATTTGCACCAGCGCTTATTAACCGCACACAAGAAAAAACCGGAGGCGACTCACATTGCAGGATATGAGATGGAGGATTATTTCCCCGGTGGTTATTTACGTGTAGACGCCGACGGACGTGTGATTGGCATTGTGGAGAAGCCCGGACCCGAAAATCGCCCGAGTAACCTTGTCAGTATTGTCGCACATATTCACGCGGATGCGGGCGCATTGTTTGACGCGATAAAGGCGGAATATGCCAGCGATACCCCCGGTGATGACCACTATGAACGGGCGATGGATGTTTTGATGCAGGCACAGGAATATCGTGTCGTGGCATATAGTGGCGAATGGAACGCGCTCAAATATCCCTGGCATGTGCTGGACATCATGACGTATTACCTGGGTCAAATTGATGGACAGGACATCGCGGATGATGCCTTTATCGCTGAGGGTGCATCTGTAGTTGGCAATGTGTACATCGGAGCAGGGGCACGCGTATATCCGGGGGCGGCGGTGGTCGGTCCAGCGTACATCGGTGCCGGGACAATCGTCGGTAATAATGCTTTGGTGCGTAATTCGATGGTTTTGGATAACTGCGAAGTTGGGTTTACGACGGAGATTGCCCGTAGTTATGTGGCAGAGGGTTGTGCGATGCATGCCTGTCGCGTATTGGATACGGTTTTCGCAGAGAATGTCAATTTCTCAGCCGGATGTACCACCGCTAATTTACGGATTGACCGTGGCGACGTGCCGACGACGGTCAAAGGGCAACGCATGAGCAGTGGGCGCGATAAATTTGGCGCGGTCATCGGTGAGGGGGCTTTCCTCGGTGTGGATGTGATGACGATGCCAGGTGTGAAGATTGGTAGTAACGCACGCATCGGACCTGGTACACATGTGCTGAAAGATGTAAATGATAATAGCCGTGTGTACATCAAACAGGAATTGGTGATTGAAGACGATGACGATTAATCGAAAACTCTTCAAGAAATACGATATTCGTGGTAAAACCACCGGCGATGACGCGATTTTGACCACTGAGGTTGCGGTCGCGCTCGGTCGGGCTTTCGGGACATATCTGCAACCGTTAGAAAATGTTGATACTGTTGTTGTCGGGCGAGATAATCGTGCGTCGTCTTATGACTTGCAAACTGCCTTTATGACGGGTCTTAGACAATCCGGCATGCAGGTGATTGATCTAGGTTTGGTGGCGACACCTGTTGTGTACTGGCACGCGGTCAACAAAGGTAATTTGGGCGGAGTAATGGTCACAGGGAGCCATCTGCCAGCAGACCAGAATGGTTTTAAGCTCTGTGTGGGTCGTCAGCCAATCTTCGATGAGCAAATTCAGGCATTACGGGCGATTATCATATCTGGAGAGTTTTTTCATGGTGCGGGGGAAGTAACCACCGAAAATGGCACCTATAGCCAATATATACGTGATCTCAAAGCCAAAATTCCTGCTCCGATGAAGGTGCTCAAGGTAGTGGTGGATGCGGGCAACGGTACAGGAGGCTTATTTGCGCGTCGGCTTGTGAGCTTATGG
>DAOTXB010000696.1:0-1898 GCA_034435575.1 Anaerolineae bacterium | reverse complement strand
CCCGGTTCGGCACTCGCCCACGCGCTTTCAATCATCGCGTCCCACACTTCACGCGCTTTGACCGTCTTATATTTAATGACCTTGCGTCCAGCGGCGACCCATGTATCTAAATCGCCATCCCATAGCGTGTCATAATCAGGATCAGCCGTATCAGGGAAAACAAGATCCCAGTCAGCATCATTTTCGATGGCTTCCATCAGCTTATCGGACACACCCACGCTGATATTGGCATTGGTGATGTTACCCGCTTCACGCTTACTGGTGATGAAGTCGAACACATCCGGGTGCCAATCATTGAGGATGAGCATAAGAGCGCCACGACGCGAATTGCTCGTATAAATACCAGACCCGCTCAAAAGATGTATGTCATCAACTTCAAAGTCAAACACGTCACTATTGCCGAGAAGCTCAATAGACATAATCTCGTCGGGCATTGTGTTTAACAATTCATTGATGCGTTGTGCAGACCCAACCTGACCAGCATCTTCAAGACGTGCGCTAATTTTTGTCAATTGTGTATTAGAAATTCGTTCAGAAACACCATCATAGATACGCTGACGATATTTGGCACGTTCTCCTAACGAAGTCCAAACATTCGCAGGATATGTATTGTACATATCGCGTTTACCAACAACGTCACCCACTTTTTCCGTAGGTACAAAGTCTGCAAATTGCTGTTTGAACCTTGCACCGGTAATTGCAAGACGATAAATGGTCTGCCAACCATAATCTGAGCGATCACTTTTAGTGATATGTGAGAGAATACCATTTAGAGCGAGTAGTTGCTGAACATCAGCCAGCATCTCACGACTGATGCTATCGAACCCGTAGCCACCTTTGCGCCCACGATCTGACCCATCAGCATCAAAATAACCAGCAATAAACATAGCTTGTACACTCGACGGGGAACGGAAAATTGCCTCCGGCACACGGATGTCTTCAGCTTTTTGCTTCAGAATATTGTTTCGGAGCAACCATTCAATCACCAAACACGAATACATGGCAACATTTTTACATGCACCATCCCCCGCAGTAACCGTTGGTTGAACACCAAATTGATCTTCGATGATCGTCTCTAAGCGTTGGCGAATTTTCGGGTGACTATCGGCAGTGGCGAGTATAAGTGCCTTCGGGGCTTGCCAATTCACCTTTTTGCCCATCTGTACATGACCATCACCATAGGCATAACCGAGCAGATACGCTAAATCCTCATTGAGTGTAGCGGGGAAAGTCACATCTTCATTCAATGTCGTGCTCATCACAGAGGGTTCGTAATTTATCGGATCAAGTGCCACATAATCTTTATCAACACCATCACCAAGCAACAACAGAATTTCGTCACCCTGTTGCAGGTATTTCAGCGCCATAGTGGTAATTTGACCATCCATCAGTACTGCGACTTTATGATCTGCGGTGATCTGAACCTTAAATCCACGCTTAGTGGTCACTTCATACAACGGTTTCACACCGTTACGGAAACGGGTTGTAATCTCGCGCAGTCCTTTGTGCGTCTGCGCGTAGAATGTCTCGCCATTGTCCATACGATCCGCGAGTTCTGCAGCGGGAATCAACCCTTGATCGGTAGCGATGCGCTCATCAGGACCAAAACATCCACCCTGCTCGATCAAGCCTGTAACGAAGCTATACAACGCGCCCCAACTCACCGACCCACTTGAACGCCCATTCACACCCTTCACATAAGCATGGCGCGGGCGCAATGTCGAGAGATTCATCCCCACACCACCTCCACGCGACATAATCTCTGTCATCTGACCAAGTGTGGTCATAATGCCTTCACGAGAATCACGGGGCGACTCAATAACGTAGCAATTATAAAATGTAAGATTCTGGTCTGTGCCCGCCGCTGTCAGAATACGCCCACCAGGGACAAACTTCCA
>DAOTXB010000695.1:0-2792 GCA_034435575.1 Anaerolineae bacterium | reverse complement strand
CTGGAAAGCCTTGAATTTACGCCACTCTCAGCCGATCAGCCGGAAATTGAATATTTGTTCAAGCATGCGCTCACACAGGAAGTGTCTTACGAGAGTATCACCTACAATTTGCGCCAACAACTTCATGAGCGCGTGGGTGAATACATTGAGCGAAATTATGATCATGACATCGACTCATTTGTGTTCCTGCTTGCCTACCATTACGGGTCATCTACCAATGTCGATAAACAGCGCGAATTTTTCACTCTTGCGGCAGATAGCGCCAGAGATAAATTTTTGAACGATATTGCGCTCAATTATTATGAACGCCTTTTGCCCCTTGTCGAAGGTGTGACTGCCAGCCGCATTCATTATGAATTAGGCAATATTCGCAAGCATACAGGCATGTGGACAGAAGCGAAAACTGCTTTTGAGCAATCGCTCGAACTCGCAGAAGCCAGCGTTGATAATCAGCGCATTGCTTATGCCGTTGCTGGACGTGGCGAGGTCGTGTCGTTTGAGCAAAGCCCGGAAGAAGCGATCCCTGACCTTGAGCGCGCGCGTACATTGCTTGATGGCACAGGTGATAATAACGGATTGAATAACGTGCTTAAGTCATTAGGCTTTCTTTATCTTCGTCAGGGCAATTTCGAGCAGGCACGCACGATTGCAGAGGCACAAAGCGCATTGGCGGAAGTTACGGGTGATAATGTCGCAAAAAGTGATGCGGCACAGGCATTAGGTGGGATTGACCTCAATGAAGGCAATAACGAAAGCGCGATTACACGATTTAACGAAGCTGTTGAAGCGGCAGAAACGGTGAGTTATCGACAGGGCATTATTTATTCGCTCGGCAATTTGAGTGGCGCTTATGCCAATATGGGGCGCTTTCCTGAATCATTGGCGAGTATGGAACAGGCGCTCCAACAGGCGGAGGAAATCGGTTACCGTCGGGTTTCCGTTGCTATCAATGGTAATCGTGGCTATGTCTATTATCAAGCGGGTGATCTAGAAACAGCGCGGGCGTTGTACACGCTAGGGCTTGATCTCTCCATAGAATTGGGCGACTTCCCGAATACTCAACTTAACCTTGGCAACATCGCCGTTGTTTACCTCGAACAGGGACAATTTGCCGAAGCCTCAGAAGCGTTAGACATCACGATTGAGTTGGACGAATCACTCAACATGCCTGCGATTTTATGTGCTTATCTGGTCGATAAAGCGCGTGCGTTGATCGGTCTACGTGACTTTGACGACGTTGACACATTGTTGACGCGGGCGCAAGATATGGCGAATGAAGCCGAAGATGCAGAAGTCCAACTGCATGCCGCGATTGAACGGGTACGCTGGCAAGCATTTGCAGGAACGCTCTCTACGCAGGATGCAATCAACCAATTGCAGACACTTGCACAGACACAAGATACTGAATCGCCAGAATTAGCTGAGGTGTTATTTGCCATCTGGGAAATCGCACCGGACGCGCAAAATGCTGAACGCGCCGCAACATTGTATCGCACACTCTACGAAGCAATGGGTGTCGCCATTTACCGCAGTCGGTATCAAACTATCACAGGTGACAATGAGGCATTAGGTGCGCCCACCTCCCTGCCACCGGTGACGTTGGATGCACCCTTAGATTGGCGGGTGCTGGTCAGCGATAAATTGCGCCCGTTATTGGGATCAACAGATTAGCGCGTCGCCCACAGCAAACCACGTCGCACGATTTCACGTGCTTCTGGCACGTCGAAGTCTGCGGCGTGATGACCCAGTGAGCAATAAAATACTTTGCCCTGTCCCCATTGTCGCGTCCAGAGAACGGGCATTATTGTGCCCTCAATCCATGCGTCATGATCTCCGGTGAAGGTGGTCGTCGCAAGCACATTGTTTGATGGATCGACGTGCATATAATATTGTTCGGAGCGCATAGCAAACTCAGTGCTTAATCCTTCTGTAATTGGATGTGTGCTGTTTGTGATCTGCACTGTGTACTTAATGTCACCGCCCGGATGTGCTACCCATTGCCCGCCAACCATGTATTGATATTCGGTGCTATCGCGGAATGAGTCGCCCATACATCCGTGCCAGCCACCTAACCCCACGCCGGATTTTATCGCGCTTGTTAAACCATTTACCTGATCTTGCCTGATTTTGTCCATCGTCCAAACCGGTACGATCAGATCAAAGGTTTGAAGATAATCGCCATTCGCAAAAGTATCCAATGTCTCACTTTTGGTGGTTTCGTACCCTGCGTCCTCTAAAAGTTGAGAGAAAATCATCGCGGTTTGGTGGGGTTCGTGTCCCTCCCATCCACCAACGACAAAAAGTGCCTTCTTCATGTGCTTTCCTTTATATATGCAGTTGTTAAATAAACTACGGGCATTGTAACCTGTTCTATATGCGCGGACTACATCTGTTTATGCTCACTTTTGGCAGTTATTGGCAGTGGTTTGTCTGTTTTTGGCACAGATTTTCACGGTATGCTGATGAAAAATGACACGTATTGTGGAGGTCAGTGAGATGGATAACGGGTTTCTTATCGTTATTGCGTTGTTTTTCGCCCATGAGCTGGACGCGATTTTGCAGAAGGAATGGCGATTTTTTGGTGCGTTATTGCGACTAGATGATGCGCCGATGTACAAGCTGTTTATTGCGCTTCATGTGCCATTGCTTGTGTTCTTGGTTGTTAACAGCGATCAAATGTGGTTACACGTTGGACTTGATATTTTTGCCATGATTCATGTGGCTCTGCATTGGTTTCTGCGTAAGCATCCTTTGGTGGGCTTCAATAATTGGTTTTCGTGGTTGTGGATTGT
>DAOTXB010000694.1:0-6462 GCA_034435575.1 Anaerolineae bacterium | reverse complement strand
GGCATGCTCTATAATTGGCTAGAAAAACGCCTCTCGCTCATCGGTTTACTCACAAGTTCATTGGCTGTGCTAACCGTAAGTATCGCGATTTTTTGGCTGAGTTTTCAGTTCTCGAATAATCGCACGATCATATTTATCATGATGACATGGTTCCGGCTCATCTTCATCTATACCACGCTGGGTCTGTGGGAACTTGCCTCGGCAATGTTCGACGTGCGACAGGCAAAACGTTTATTCGCGCTGGTGAGTTTAGGTGTTTTGCTGGCATTCATCATAGGCGGTCTTTCCACTCCCCTACTCACGCAAGTCGTTGCAATAGAAAATTTATTGCTCCTGTCCGCCATCTTTTTGATGATCTATGCTGTTATGTTGATCCGTATTGACTCGTCGATAAACATAGAAAATACTTCTGACACAAGAGATAACCTGCCGTTTTCTGTAATCCAGATGTTCAAAGATCGCTATATTGCGCTTATTTTTGTACTAAAAACGGTCACCATCATCAATTATTACGTTGTCGAATTCATCTTTTACGCAGAAGCCGCCGCACGCTATCCGGTTGAGGGTGACTTAGCGAATTTTCTCGGCACCTTTATCGGTTTGTCAACTCTATTGATGGCGCTCATCGCCGCCGCGTTTAGTGGGCGCTATATCACCCGTTTTGGGTTGCAGGTTGCGTTGCTGACCATGCCAACGGTATTGCTCATCACTGCATTTGTTTCCGGCTCATACGGATTGTTGATCGGGGTCAGCAATACGACATTTTTTCTCTTGGCGATCAGCATCAAATTCTCCAATGAAGTGTTGGAAAAATCGCTCCATATCCCGGCGCTTGGTGTGCTATATCAGCCCATTCCGCGCCATAAACGCATGACTGTGCGCGTAGCGGTGGAAGGCTGGTTCGGGTCAGTGGCGCTTTTCGGTAGCGGGGTGCTGTTGATCCTTTTTAACCTGTTGCCGGGTGTAAAAATCACCTTCTTTATCGGAGTATCCTTTGTCATGACAGCGCTTTATCTAGGAATAACCGCACTGGTCTATAGGAATTATCAGGGTCAATTACGCGCCGCCGTGTCGTCACGTTTTTTGACAGGGGTGACCCTGCCAGATCAAATGATGACAGAAAAATTCTTCGAGCGCGAACTCCACAGCGACCACCCCGCCAATGTATTAGCGACTTTACAATATAGTCAGCATCTCGCACAGCAACCGGATATGCGCTTATGGATCGATTTGCTCTCTCATGATTCGGATGCTGTAAAGCGTGATGTCCTGCAACGCATGGAAGCACAACCAGATATGGGACAGGCGCAACCCATCGTAGCTGATATACTGGATGATTTCGGAATTAGCGTTGACGTTCGTGGGCAAGCACTCATCACGCTGGCGAGTTCTGCGCCCAAAACTGTAAATATTGGGCAATATCTGGACTCATCTTTGCATTCTTTCGCCCTAACCGCCCTACTCCGTTATGGTGACACAACCGCACAGGCTAAAGCGGTAAAAATTGTTGATGAATACGGGCAGTCCACAGAACAGGAAAAGCGTATTCTGGCAACGACCTATATCACGGAATTACCACAACCCGAAGCTCTGTTATTGCGCCTGCTTGCTGACGATGACCGCGATGTACAACGCGCCACGATTAAAGCCTGCGAAGATCACCTGACGGTGGCGGTCACTCATCAACTGTTGAGCGTACTAAAAACGATCAACTTTACTGCACAGATTTCTGCTATATTGGGCACGGGCGATAACGCGGTGATTGAGACAGTCAAAGCAAGATTTGATGAATTCAACCCGTTAAAACAAGCCAGTTTGTTGCGTGTGTGTGGACGAATCGGCACACAGGATGCACAAGCCCTTTTGTTGACAATAGCGACGGACTATGCAGAAGTGGAGGATGCCCGTTTGGCTGGTCTTGCGCTGAGTGGGTATCAACAGGCGAACATTGTACTTTTGATCGAAGCGCAACATATACACATGAAAATACTTATCGCCTATTCTGCTGAAATTGCTGATAATCTTGTATTACGCGCCTTGAACCACGATTATCACGCGATCAAATCACGCGTTTTCAGCGTCCTTAAATTTGCCTATCCACCGGACTTAATTCGATCTATTGAACATGCCCTACGCCATGCAGATCAAGAAGTTCGCGCTAATGCCCTTGAATTGCTGGAGGTGAACCTCGCCAATGACATCAAACACATGGTTATTGAGGTTATTGAGGGACAATCGGTACAAGAACGCTCCACAGCGCTCAATATTCTCCCTGATTATCTTGAAAAGTCACCCAATAGACACGGCGCACTCAGTCAATGGACGCAGGCGTGTATTGACCTCGCCCGAAGCAAACAACAAGGAAAGGAGAAATCGCATCCCATGTATAGCCTTATCGAAAAAATTGTGGTCTTACGGTCTATCAGTATTTTTGCTGAAACACCGGATGCTATTCTGGCAGAAATTGCCGAAGTTGTGCGCGAAGATACAATAGATGCAGGCACAGTGTTGATAGAAAAAGGCGCTATGGGCAACAGTTTGTATGTGATTATTGATGGACGTGTCCGTGTGCATGATGGCGACAAAACCATCCAGATCGTCAACGAGCGAGAAATTGTTGGCGAAATGGCGGTGCTTGATCCTGCGCCACGTTCCGCTACCGTCACCGCAGAAGTCGATACACATTTTTTTGTTTTGGATGCGGACATACTCGCCGAACTCACGCTGGTACATCCAGAAATCAATCAGGCGATTATCAAAGTCCTCGTACAGCGCATCCGTGCTTCTACCTTAGGTCAGAGCGTAAAGGGGTAACAAATGCCAATATTCGAACCAAATAGCATAAAATATCTAGCCATCATTGCCATCAGCATCGCGCTAGCGGTGTTCGTACATCCACTCCTAATTTTGCTGTGGGTTGTTATCTTATTGGTCGACGATGTGATGTACTTTCGTTTTCAGCGCACCATATTTGATAGCGAAATCGCCATTCAACGCGGTTACCAATTCGCCAATATTTTTCTTGAGGATCAATCCGGTGCAGGGCGTGATCTTGGCTTCAACGTGTACGATGGTGACCTGCAAAAAACGCGCGAACAATCGCAACAGGATAAATGGGATTTCATGATCGAATCGCTCAACCTCAACGCTGGTGATCGCCTGCTAGATATTGGCTGTGGCTATGGAGATTGGTTGAATTATGCGCGATCTCAAGGCATGGAAGTGATGGGTGTCAATATCTCGCCCGACCAGGCAAACGAAGCCCGCGCAAATTACGATCTGGAAATCCTGAATATCAACTGGAAGGATATTCCCGCCTCCCCTGCCCTACAAGAACAGCTGTACGGCAAGTTCGACGCGGTGACATTTATGGATACCATCGAACATTATGTGCCGTCGATGTATCGCAAAAATGATGAAAAATTGGCAGAAATTTACGGTAGCATGTTCGATATGGCGTGTGAATTGCTCAAACCAGATTCAGATTCTGGGTGCGTGTTTATCTCCTGCTTGCACATGACCCGCGATCCCGAAACGGTATGGGATGACTTCGCCTGCTATCTACAAACACGTTATCACTCGGGTTATTATCCCAAAGGCGATGACGGATTAACCCGTTATTCCGGCGAATATTTTCAAGAATTAGCCCGCTACGACAAGACCGAAGATTATCGTCTGACCTCGGTCATAGACGAAAACCATTTCGGATCGCCGAACATCAAATGGACTCCGCACAAGGTCGGCTCGGCTATTCTATTGTTTTTCCTTGATCCGCATCATGTACACAAATGGTTAGAGATCAATACCGATGCGTGGATGTGGCACTTTGGCAAGGATGCGTTTAACCCGAATTATGATAATGAGCATCAGAAACAATCACGCTTTGTGACCCTATGGTGGTTGGTCTTGCAAAAACGTGCCATGACCGAAAGCACGGGCTAACACATGGAATTTGCACAGGAATGGGGCTATCTGGGTGTGTTTATCGTGAGCTTTGTCGCCGCGACCATTTTCCCGATTAGCCCTGAAGCCATCATTGTCGTGCTCTATAGTCAGGGGTATAGCGCACCACTTATGATCGCCGTAGCCACCATCGGCGGGTATCTAGGCAGTTTGACGTATTATTATCTAGCAATCGGTGGGCGTAATCTGATTTTGACGCGCTTTGTCACAGTGTCGCCGGAGCGTATGGAAAAAACCGAAGCGTGGTTCGAGCGCTGGGGCACGATTATCTTATTTTTCTCGTGGGTGCCCATCATTGGTGAACCGCTGATTATCGTTGCTGGTGCGCTCAGAGTGCGGTTGAGCGTGTTCACATTCTGGGTCATCTTCGGGCGAATCGTGCGCTTTACCGTCTTATTGGCTATCGCAGACCCGCTTGTGAGCAGTGGATAATCATCTGTGAAATGAAGATGTTTCTTGCAATTACACACTGATGTTGAAAATGTTGTCTGTCGCCTTCACAATATCATTTGTGTCGATTGTCTTGGCGGGGTGTTGGGCTTGCCACCATGCCGCGATCAATGGTGATGCTGTGCGATACCCCAGCGCGATAATTTCAGCCTGCTTGTCTAGCTCATAAAATTTATAGGTATTGTCCTTCATCACAATCGCAAGGTCAGCCAGATGTTGGACGGATTGAAAATGGTACTGACTGTTCACCTGTAATGCACGAAACAGCGTCGTCATGATCGGCGGTACTTTGGATTGCCGCGCAAACGGGTTAAGGCGTTGCCATAATAATCGCCAACCGGAGATACTCTCCGTCAAATCTTCGATGTTGTCCTCTTTAACAGTGGTCGGAGACACCATAATGCCGATAATCTGTCCACCATCAATGCGATCATACATCACATCCACCGGAAAATTGTTCATTACCGCGCCGTCAATGTGCATTTCATTGTCAATATTCACTGGCACACTCACCACTGGCATGGATGTCGTCACGCGGATTGCCTTCCACAAAGCACCGCGATCATGCACGGATACGGTGGATTGTGTCAGATTGCTGGATGTGCAGAAAAACGGTATCCACAAATCTTCGATCTGAACATTTCCATACAAGTCCTTAAACAGTTGTGTGACTTTTTCTGATTTCATCAGCGCGACAAACGGTATGGTCAGGTCAAAAATTTGCTTCTTATTTGCTAATTGACTGGCAAGTGCGGACATTTCTGCGGCAGATTTGCCCAGTGCCACACCTGCCCCAATAATCGCGCCCATGCTTGTCCCGCTGATCATATCTACCGGAATGCTCTGATCTTCTAAGGCTTGGAATGCGCCGATATGCGCCAGTGCGGTTGCTCCACCACCACTCAACGACAGACCGATTGTTTGTTTTGCCAGATGTCGTGCCACGCGGGTGATATGATTGACAGAATCGCGCCGAACATGATGATGCGTTGCCACATTGCGTTGATCCAACCAGCGCGCTGTGCCCGTCGGTTGTGCTGTTTCCGCTGGATGTAGCAAAATCAAGTCTTGCCGGAGCGTCGGGAAGTGCTCGGCAATTTTGCGCTCAATGTCGCGTAATGCCGGTGAGCCTTCGCTATTAACGACCAATAGCAGGCGATCAGCATTTCTTAAACAGCGAATCGTCCAGTTTGTCCATGTGACATCCCCCACCCAGTATAGATGCTCATGACGGATTTCAAGCTCGGTCATCCACCGGGTAATGATAAGATGCAAATAATTGCCGAAGCCGGTTTGTGCCGCGTCCGTTTGCCCATAATATGTGTCGAAGCGGTCAGCATTCAAGACACGTCCCAACCCCGATTGTGTCGAGTTTTCAGCGAGCGAATCGATGAGTGCAAGGTTATTATCATCCAGAAAAATGACCGCAAAATTTTGCGAGCCCTGCTTAGTCTTGGTGTTATGCCTGCGCGATGATTTCTGGCGTGAGATAATGGTTTGTGTTATTTTCATCAACGCCTGCGGGTGTTCTTCTACCAGTGTTTGAAAGTCTGCCCGATTTAACCGGACGATGTGACTCTCACGCGTTGCACGGATTGAGGCGGAACGGGGTTCGTCGGTCAGAAGTGCCATTTCGCCCACCATCTCGCCCTGATGAATATTTGCAATCGTCTGTTCGTCACCATCGCGCATAGTGTAGACTTGCAAGCGTCCCGTCACCACGATGATTAGATCATCGCCCGGTGTCCCTTCTACAAATAACACCTCGCCACTATCCAGATGCTTCCAGCTGACATGCGCTTGAATCTGTTGCTCTAGCGTTGCTCCTAAATCCCCAAATAATTGATTCAAGATTTCGGTCAAATAACTGCTGTGGATGCGCGGGGTAATGACCTCTTTAAAATAGGTTTGCACCTCTGGGTGGCGTTTAATCATCCGGTAGAAAGCGCGGCGGGTGATGGAGAGTAACTTGCTGTCTTTGGTCGCGGTGACAGTCGCTACATAAGGTCGCCCAGTCAAGATAGCCGCTTCACCCAAGGTGCGATCCGG
>DAOTXB010000693.1:0-5946 GCA_034435575.1 Anaerolineae bacterium | reverse complement strand
CGCATGCTTGCAGGTCATACCACACAGCAGACACGTATCTTTACCCGCATTGGTGTTTTGTTAGGTATCGTGATAGGTGTACTTTTTACTATATTGAATCTTGGCACGGGAACAACAAATATACCATTTATCATAATTTGCTTTGTAATTGGTTTTGTCTTCGGGTTGATTTTACCTGAACATGATCGGCGACGAGAAGTAACCCGTGAATATGTGCTGAAAATGATCACGCGCCGTCACTCACGTTTTCGTTGAATTCAGCTGTGCAAACCGCCTATTACGCTCATCTCTGGCAACGGCATTTGCGATAGCCACCCCGATTGTCTCCAAACAAAATGAGGCTGAAACTGCCCCCATAACCCCTGCTGTATATAACCCCTTCTCCCTAAGCAAACCGGTAAGAAACCCTCCGCAATAAGTATTTCCAGCACCGGTTTGATCTTTAATATTTGCTACTGGCACTATTGGCACTAGATAACGCTCGTCTGTGTTTGCGACGATTGAACCTGCCTCGCCCATACGCAACGCAACTACATTTGCCCTATCATTAAGCATTGCATCCACCAAATTATCAGGATTTAACGCGCCATATATCGCTTGGGCTTCTAATAAATTGGGTGATACGACATCGATTTTAAGTGTCTGTAAGACATCCCTGAACTGATCACTATTTTCTGGTGTCATCGACAATTGATTCGGTTCCCAGAGAAGCATGCCGTTAAGTGCCTCATGCCAACGTCGAATCCCGTCAAAATCCTGTAACAGATAATAGGCGCTCGCTGTGTGATAATTGGGTGCCAGATGTTGCGGTTGTGTACCTTCTACAAACGGTTTAACCTCATCAACACGGTGCAGTTCCCGTCTTTTGCCATCAAACTCAAAAATTTGCCATGCGCGTACCTGTGGAATATCCAGTGTAATCAATCCATTAAGGTTCATATTCTGCTTGAGCACGGCATAGATTTCTTCAGGCAGTCCTTGACCGGCGAAACCACATAATCCTGGTGTTTCATCCCAGATTGCCGCGCCCATCATGGCATGAATTACACCCCCGCCCAAAGTTGCCATATGAGTGCGTCCATCTGGCAAAACGATGTCATCAATGAATATTGCCCCGACTCCGACAAGCGAAGGTGATTCTTGCTGTTGGTTCATGCTCCGGTAACCGCCAATGCAATTTGAGCCGCCGTACGCCCATTGTTGACTAAAAGTGCTGTATTCGCTCGTTTTGACTCATCGCCGGTTAATTCGGCAACACGAGAAAGCACAAACGGTGTCACATATTTACCTGAGATGCCTTTTTGCTCCGCCTCATCTGTAGCTTGAATAATTGCTTTTTCTGCAATCTGTGCATCAAGCTCGGTTTCCAGTGGTACGGGCACACCGATCAAAAGTCCATGTTTTGCATCTAATGCCTGTGTTGCATTGATAATTTCTGCAACTTCTTGTGGGGTATCGCAACGTATATCAATTGGCAGACCACTCTCCCGTGTATAGAACGCTGGTAAGCTATCTACACCATAGCCTATGACGGGTACGCCTTGAGTTTCTAATACTTCTAGGGTCAGTGGGAGATCGAGGATAGATTTTGCACCGGAACAGATGACAGCAACAGGGGTGCGCCCTAATTCCATTAAATCGGCGGATACGTCAAATGGATGACCACGATGCACACCGCCGATGCCACCTGTAGCAAATATTCTAATACCTGCCATATGCGCGACAATCATTGTCCCTGCGACAGTGGTTGCACCATCTTCTCCTTTACCCACTGCAATCGGTAAATCACGTCGGCTACATTTACGCACTGTTCCATCAGTTTTTTGACCGAGTCTCTCAATTTCATCTCGTGAAATACCAACACTAATCTTGCCACCGATTACAGCAATTGTGGCGGGTATTGCACCGCCGTCACGTACCGCATCTTCCATTGCTGTGGCGGTTTCTACATTTTGTGGGTAAGGCAATCCGTGTGTGATTACAGTGGATTCTAACGCTACAACAGGTCGTTCTTCTTGTAATGCGCTCGCAACCTCTTCTGAAATATTGAGTTGTAATGATGCCATTTTATTATCCTATCTAGCGATATGTATCAATAGTAAGGCTATATCGATGTGCGCTGTAATGTACATTGTCTAGCCCCAGATTTTCCATAATATCTTGTAGGCGTACATTCCCGCGATCACCAGCCGATAAGTCCATGATCAGGTGATTATTTTCGTCAAGATGTATGCCATAGATAAGCGGACGTAGATCAATATAGTTCTTACGGCGTTTACGCATATATTCTTTGATAATACGATCTGCCGCCAACAACGCGTCAATTTTTTGTTGAATGGTTGTGTAGTCTACGTCGTCTTTTAGAATTACCCGATATTTGGCGCGTGATACTAATTGTTGCAACGACGGATTATCGACTGGTACTTCATTAATTGTATAGATTTTTAGCCCATTTGGACTTACTGCTAGAAGTTGCTCCACGACTCCCTCTAATGCGATTGGTGTGCGAAGCGAAACATCTAAGACTTCGCATTCGCTGGTGATCCCTAATGGTAAAGCCGAGGCAAGTTGCATGCGTGGTCTTGTGTTGAACCCTTGCGAATACAGAATGGGTAAGTTTGCCCGACGCAACACTCTTTCCCACACTTTTGCAAGATCAAGCGTGCTTGTGTACTTAAGGGCATCAAATTTACCAAACGTGATGTGTATTCGTTGCTTTATGGATGTATTGGCTGATGTTGACATATGACTTTCATGACTTCGTTCCTTACGGTAAAATCATTTTAAGCGTTTGAACGCAGAATGAAAGATAGAACTGTTGACAACACCAATTTCTCGGCAAGATGAATTTGCCTCCATCAAGCGACATCGAAAGCAAACACGTCGTCTAATCTACTTTCCTATACTGCTTGTTGCGATTTTCTTACTTGTATTGATATTTGCATTCATCCTGCCTGCGTCACCATTATATATGGCAAAAGGTGGGTATGGTCTGTCGATAATGGCGGATTTTGCACTGATGTGCTTCGGGTTGGTACCCATGATGATCTGCTGTGGCATCATCTATTTTGCGTTATTTGCTGGCATCTATTTGATGAATTCGGCACAGCGCAAATCCGCGAACGGATTGCGTAAAGTTCAGGGTCTATCGCGTGATATGGTCGACAAAACAGGCGAGTATGGTGATAAAATTAGTCAACAATCGATTAAACTCAATTCAAGGTTTGCATTTCTGCAACCCATCTTAGGTATTTTTGACCCTCCTAAAGAGAAGGATGGAGAAACAACAGATGACACTCATGAATAACGACGATTCAAACAGTTGGAAACGCAATAATTATGTCAAGGGCACAGCTATTGGTCTGGTGATTGGTATGATCGCCGCCTATCTCTATAATCGTACTGTTGAAGAAGACGCAGTACGTAACGGTGGGCAACCATCTCCCATACAGACTGCTCAACTTATTGGGTTAAGCCTCTCTGCTTTAGGTTTACTCCGCCAGATTGCTGATCTAGGTAAACCATCGAAAAAATAGGAGTTAGGATTGCTATTTTATGTGTGGACGATTTGTGCTGACGGCAGATGGCAAGACTATTCAGCAACATTTTAATCTAGATGAGATACCACAGATCGAGGCGCGTTATAATATTGCGCCGACGCAACCCGTTGCGGTAATCTCCAATCATAAACCTAAAATGATGACACATTATCGCTGGGGTCTTATTCCATCCTGGTCAAAAGATCCGTCTATTGGGAGTAAGATGATTAATGCACGGAGCGAAACCGCGCATGAGAAACCCTCGTTTCGAACTGCTCTTAAGCGTCGCCGATGTTTAATTCCTGCGAATGGATTTTACGAATGGTCGAAAACTGATCATGGAAAAGCGCCGTTTTTTGTTCATATGAAGCATCAACAATTATTTGCTTTTGCTGGATTGTGGGAAACATGGGCAAGTCCTGAAGGGGATGAACTGCGTACCTGCACCATCTTGACGAGTGAACCGAATGATTTGCTCCGTAATTATCATCATCGCATGGCTGTTATCCTTGATCCGGCAGATTATGAGCTGTGGTTGTCGCAACAACCTTTATCAACTGATGAGCTACGTCCATTAATGTTACCGTTTGATGAGTCGAAAATGGATGTGTATGAAGTATCTACAATGGTCAACAGCGTTGCCAATGATATGCCTCAACTGATCGAACCCTTTACACCGCCACAACAGCAGACACTTTTATAATGGCATTGCCAACACGCCAACTCGGTGTTACTAATCTCTCTGTTACGCGTATGGGATTAGGATTAGCGGCATTAGGACGCCCCGGTTATATCAATCTTGGTCATGGTGATGACCTCAAAAATATCGATGTTGATACTATGAAATCCCAAGCATACGATGTCCTCGACGTCGCATGGGAAATGGGGATTCGTTATTTTGACGTGGCGCGTTCTTATGGTAAAGCTGAGGCGTTTCTGGGGGATTGGCTACGATCTCGTCAAATTTTGCCAGAAACCGTTACAGTAGGGTCAAAATGGGGCTATACGTATACTGCTAACTGGCAAGTCAAAGCTGAAACACATGAAGTCAAGGAACATTCATTGGCTGTCTTGCGACGGCAATGGCAAGAAACACAAACACATTTAGGCGATTATCTTGACCTGTATCAGGTACATTCCGCCACTCTTGATAGCGGTATTCTGGATAATGACGAAGTCTTGGATGAATTAGCTCAACTCAAGTCCAAAGGCGTTGCAATCGGCTTATCATTAAGTGGCGCAAAGCAAGTGCAGACACTATCCCGTGCGGTGAAGATTGAGCGTAATAGCGCACGTCTTTTTGATTGTGTACAAGTGACATGGAACCTATTAGAGCGTTCAACAACAGAAATTTTGCAAGCTGCGCATCAAGATGGGATGGGCGTAATTGTAAAAGAAGCAGTCGCCAATGGACGTTTAACCCCTCGTAATAGCGAGTTTCTATCACATAATGAAAAATTCAGTGAGATAACTCAACAGGTCGCACAATTGGAAACAACGGTAGATGCGTTTGCACTTGCTGGTGTGCTTCATCAACCATGGGCAGATGTGGTCTTAAGTGGGGTGGCGCAGGTTAACCATTTACAGTCGAATTTACGTGCATTTGACGTTGCATATGACGGTGAGATAGACACCAATCTTAAGGATGTGAGCGAATCATCTGTCGATTACTGGCAAACACGCGATCAATTGGGATGGAATTAATGTTTTGTGTGTGTGAGTGGAAGTGGCAAAGACCATCCCCATCTTATGGCGGCTAAACGCAAAAGCAGTGTGGTTAACACCCCAATAGTTGTAGAAAATGTCATCACGACGGGTAAGTTTTGACAAAGTAAGTATGCAAGCGCACCACAAAAGGATGCGGTGGCGTAAATCTCTTTGCGTAGAATCAGTGGAATCTGGTCTGACAATAAATCGCGGATGACTCCACCTGCTACCGCACTCATCACACCTAAGATAATGGCGATGAGGGATGAAACACCATTGTCAAGTGCAATCTGTGTGCCGATGACTGTGAAGACAGCTAATCCGAAGGCATCTGCAATAAGCAGTGGACGGCGTGGTAATAATTTAAAGTGTGTGGCGGGTGCTGTGAGCAGTGCGAAAATTGTCCCTATGATGATGTAGGTCGTGTCCTGAATCCAGAAAACCGGGGTTCGTCCCAATAGTACATCACGCAAGCTACCTCCACCAATTGCGGTAACCAGTGCAATAACAATGACGCCGAAGACATCCATATCACGCTCACGTGCACTTAGCGCTCCAGTTGTCGCAAATACAGCTATACCAAACAAATCAAGCGCGTAGAGTAGATCCATTTGAGATAGAATTACCGGTTTTCTCTCGCACGACGCTCGATGATTTCTTTGAAGGGGTCTTTGCCTTTTTCAATCAGGACTTTGCGGGT
>DAOTXB010000692.1:0-1944 GCA_034435575.1 Anaerolineae bacterium | reverse complement strand
GCCGAAAGTGTACCTGACAATGGCGGAGTATACCTCGTCCCTGCCTTTGTAGGCTTGAGCGCTCCCTATTGGCGGGCAGATGTACAGGGCGCGATTGTCGGCTTAACCCCATCAAGCACACGGGCACATGTGGTGCGGGCAGCATTAGAATCTATTGCGTATCAGATACGCGATGTGCTGACATTGATGGCACAGGATTCTGGCGTGACTTTACAGATGATACAGGCGGATGGTGGTGCAGTCTCTAACCAATTTTTGATGCGTTTCATCGCAGATATGACCCGTTTACACATACATGCGTCCACCTTACCGGAACTTTCGGCATTAGGGGCAGTTTTTTCTGGTTTGTTGGGTATGGACGTTTATACATCGCTCGATCAACTGGAAACCTTGTCGGCGAATTTTGATACGTATCAATCGCAAATGCCAGATGAACAGGTTGAACGCTATTATTCAGGTTGGAAGATAGCCGTTCAGCGTGTTTTATAAATGCACCCTCTTTGAGAAAAATCTCTTTTGAAAGGATTTAGACCATGAAACAAAATATCACTTTAGGCGTTATTGTCGGTAATCGTGACTTTTTCCCTGACCAACTGATCAGCGAGGGACGGAAAGATATTCTAGAAGTCCTTGCAGAGCATAACATCACCCCCATTATCCTTGATGAAGACGCGACCAAACTCGGCGCGGTGGAAACATGGGAACATGCTAAAAAATGCGCCGCGCTGTTCAAACAACATCAGGACGACATAGACGGTATATTGATCTGCTTGCCTAATTTTGGGGACGAAAAAGGGATTGCAGAAACGATCAAACTCTCCGGTTTACAGGTGCCCATCCTCGTACAAGCCTATCCTGATGAACTTGACCAACTCATTCCGTCGCGTCGCCGTGATGCCTTTTGTGGCAAAATCTCAGTCTGCAATAACCTGTATCAATATGGCTATAACTATACCGTGACCGATTTGCACACTGTTCACCCAAAATCAGACTCATTTAAGGCGGATTTGCAGAAATTTGTCGGGGTGTGTCGGGTCGTAAAGGGGCTGAAAAATGCCCGCCTCGGAGCAGTTGGTGCCCGTCCGAATGCGTTTAATACCACCCGCTATAGCGAAAAATTACTGCAAGGCTTCGGGATTAGTGTACAGACCATCGACCTGACTGATGTGTTTGGTCCTGCGCGTAAATTGGGTGATGATGATAAACGAGTCACCGAGCGGATTTCAAAGATCACCAATTATGTTAAAACTGATGGTGTGCCTTCGCCCTCAATCCTCAAAATGGCGAAAATCGGTGTGATTATTGACGAATGGATGCAGTCTTTAGACATCACCGCCTCAGCGATTCAATGCTGGGATTCCTTGCAACTCAATTATGGTGTGAACGTGTGTACGTTAATGAGCATGATGAGCGAGCAATTGTTACCGAGTGCGTGTGAAGTTGATGTGACCGGCGTGGTGTCGATGTATGCGCTACAACTTGCCTCTGGCACACCGAGCGCACTCGTTGACTGGAACAACAATTATGCGGATGATCCGAATAAGTGTGTGTTGTTCCACTGTGGCAACTGGGCGAAGAGCTTCTTCCCTGAGGATGATTTTGTGATGGAATATGCGCCGATTCTGGGGTCTACGCTAGGTGATGCGAACACATACGGCGTGGTTTCTGGGCGGACACCCGCTGGACCGTTCAGTTATGCGCGTGTGACGACCGATGATCGCAATGGTGTCATCAAAGCCTATGTGGGTGATGGTATGTTTGTGGATGACCCGATGGAGACATTTGGGAGTCGTGCGTTGGTTGAAGTGCCTGAATTGCAATCTCTGTTACGTCATATCGTCAAAAACGGCTTTGAGCATCATGCGGCGATGAACGCTTCACATTCCGGCGCGATCCTTACTGAAGCCTTTGAAACATACTTTGATTGGAATGTGTACCATCACA
>DAOTXB010000691.1:0-5295 GCA_034435575.1 Anaerolineae bacterium | reverse complement strand
GTGAAGTCTCTGTGACATATATGAGCGGTCCGCTGGACGGTAAAAAGCTCAACTTTGAACAACCCACCCTCGGCGATGAGAAGATCATCACTATTGGGCGACGCGATGGCTGTGATATTCATATGTCATTCGATAGTCAAGTCTCGCGGATTCATGCGCGCCTCGGGTGTGTATCAGTAGCGGCAGATGACGACGATACCAACGATGATAGCATCTCCGCGTTGTCCTTCTGGCTGGAAGATAGCGGAAGCCGAAACGGGACATTTATCGAAAAACACGAAAACCCACTGGAATCACGCATTAGTCTGCGTCCGGGGACACTGTTTCGTATAGGACGCACCTGGATGCGCCTTGATATTCCGTTGTCGTATGGCGATTAGCCTAATTAACATCCTCTTTTACTGATTACCCACTATTTATCGTATCAAAAGCGTCAAGATTTCAGTCTTGATGTTTTTTACGTATCCACACGATCTCCCAAATCATAGGGTGAGTACGCCTATACATTGATTTCTTAATCAATATTGACAACGTTTTATAGAATAATCTATGCTTTTATAAAAATAACCGCATCTATTGGAGACATTTACCCATGACGACACTTACAAATGATTATAGTCCGGGCTTACGCGGGATCATCGCCGCACAGACCCACCTGAGTAGTGTGAACGGTGATATTGGCGAATTGATTATCGCCGGTTATCCGTTGGAGGAAATCGCCCCGAACGCCACGTTTGAGCAAATGGTTTATTTACTGTGGCATGATCGCCTGCCGGATGCTGGCGAATTAGCAACGTTTCGCGCTGATCTTGCCTCCAGACGGGCGCTTGTTCCGGCAACAATGGACGTGCTCCGAGCGGCGGCGGAGAAAGCCCTGCCGACAATGGATGCGCTCCGTATGGCGGCGAGTACGCTCAGTTTGACCACAGACGAGGATGACGATATGGACGCGGCAATGACGCTCATCGCGACTTTTCCGACCATCGTTACGGCATATCATCGTCTGTTAAATGGTGACGAACCGATTGCCCCGCGAGAGGATTTACGTCATGCCTCGAATATGTTGCATATGCTCACCGGCAATGTCCCTGATGAAGCCCACGCCCGCGCCTTAGAGACTTACCTAAACACGGTGGTTGACCACGGCTTGAACGCCTCAACCTTTACCGCCCGCGTGGTTGTCTCCACCCGTTCAGATATAATTTCCGCGATTATTGGGGCATTAGGCGCATTGAAAGGACCGTTGCATGGAGGAGCGCCCGGTCCCGCGTTAGACATGGTCTTTGAGATCGGTACACCCGATAATGCTGAACCTTATATTCGTGATCTGCTGGCAAAGGGTGAGCGATTGATGGGCTTCGGGCATCGCGTCTATCGTGTGCGCGACCCCCGCGCAGATGTGCTCAACAGCGCGGCGCAAGCGTTCTTTGGTAACGGCAATGACAGAGCGCTGTATGATTTAGTCCGGCATGTCGAAGAGGTCGCGTTACGTCTGTTGGAAGAGCACAAGCCGGGGCGCAAATTACAGACCAACGTAGAATTTTATACCGCGCTGATTTTGCATGGCATCGGCTTACCGTCATCACTGTTTTCCCCCGCGTTCGCCTGTGGGCGTGTTGCCGGATGGACGGCGCATTGCTTTGAACAACGCGAGGATTCCAATATTATCCGTCCATCATCAACATATACGGGATCACGGGATCGACGCTGGTCATAAGGCTTTAAGCTAATAATAGCCAGTTCTGGTTTATGATAAGGGCATTGTTTTACACGACTGTATAACTTTGGAGAAAACAATGCCTGTTACCTGTGATTGGGATGACGACGACAACCGTATTTATGTGTTGCACTGTACTGAATTATGGACATGGGAAGACTTCGAACGCGCGGTTGATCGTGCCTATCGCCTGCTGGCAAGTCAATCGCACGATGTCGACTTTGTGATGCAGTTCAACAACTATATGCCGCCAGGTGATGCTAAAAAACGCTTGATGTACGCCGGTGAACAACCGACAAATTTACGCCATACCGTTATACTCAACGAAGCGGGTAACCTGATCAAAATGATCCTCAGAAAGGTCGATAAAGCAAAAGGATGGCAAGGTCCGGCATTTGCTTATAGCATGGAACAAGCGCGAGAAGCTATCAACACACAGCGTCGTATCCACAAAACCGGAGTTTATGCAGAATGAGTGCCACCGATCATCATGAACAAGCGGGCAATGATCCTGTGACCATCGCGATTGTGACGGTCAGCGACACCCGCACACCACAAACCGACAAGAATAAACACTATCTTGAAGCACGGATGACCGAATTGGGGCACATAGTCGGGGCATATCGCCTCATCAAAGACGAACCCGATCAGGTGGAATCCGCACTGGATGAACTGGCGACGATGCCGGATGTGCGTGTGATATTGTTCAACGGCGGAACGGGCATCTCCCCGCGAGATACCACGTATGATGTGATCGCCCGCAAACTTGAAAAAACGCTCCCCGGCTTTGGCGAAATTTTCCGTATGATTAGCTATGAGGACATCGGCGCGGCGGCGATGATGAGCCGTGCAACTGCTGGAGTCTATAAAAGCACAGTCGTTGTCTCTATGCCCGGCAGTAGTAATGCGGTGAAGACAGCGATGGAAAAGCTCATTATCCCCGAACTCAACCACCTAGCGTGGGAAATTACACGTTAACAGCCGAGACAAAAGCATTTAATTGAATTGCAAGGAGCTCTCACAATTGGAAGCATGGATGATCCTTCAACGGTAAATCGCCAATCATAATTTTGATTAGGCGGTGACATAGGATCGCTAAAATAACCGTAACATTCATATGATACCGAGTTTCCTGACACGTGACGTTCACAGATCGTTGTCTCATCCGACATGCTATAAATAAACACCAAGTTATCCTCGTTGAAGCTCAGTAAAATAAAGAATCCCCAGAAAATGACAAATCCGGCAAACATTGCCTTATATCGTGCGCGAAATTTACGAACATTAATTTTACGCCGTCGAATCACAAGAATGAGGGGAATGATCCACAGTAATTCACCGACTACTACATACAAATTAAGGGTCATCCAAATATTGGTGTCAGGTGGCGCTAACCATGTGGGCATCAATAAAGCCAGCACCCATGCAATGACCATAGGAATACCAACTGCAACAAGCAAAATCGCAAGTGTTACAAGACGATAACGAGCTGAGTGCTCGATATGTTGATCTAAATTTTCTAAGTCAGTCATCAGATGTAAATTTTTCAGCCTCTAGGGTATCCGTAAACCATGCAAATGAGAGCCCTTAGCTCCGTACCATAAAGATGCTCAGAATTACTATAACATCTACTTCTGTATTGAATCCATGCATCGTCATATTCACCGCGTAATCCAAGAAAAAGCCTGCTTATCTGACCCACTTCGTTAGAAACAACTTATCCTGAAAACCAACCTTCAATAACTAAAATCCAACATAAGACCCGTTTACCTTGAGGCTGACAAATGGTTTTCATACGGAATACGTACGGTTATCTGACTTGTGTAATATATCGCACCGTGATACATTAAGGCTATAAGTTAGGAAAATGTAACCTACCGGTTAGGTTCCGGTAATCAGGAGTAAAACCATGGCAGAAAAGATTCTCGTCATTGATGACGAAGAACCGACAGTGCAATTAATCGCTATGTTGTTGGAACGTCGCGGTTTTGAGGTGATTAAGGGCTATCGCGCTGAAGAAGGATTGCGAAAGGCTTACCGTTATCAACCGGATCTGGTGTTATTAGATATTATGATGCCGGATATGGATGGATGGGAGGTTTGTAAGCGCCTGCGCGAAATGTCTGATGTGCCGATTATCTTCCTGACCGCCCGGGGCGAAGTACGTGATGTGGTACGGGGTTTAGAAATGGGCGCGGATGATTACGTCGTCAAGCCTTATGATAATGATGAACTGGTCGCCCGTGTAAAAGCCCATCTGCGCCGATCACCCCGCCCCAACATGAGCGAAGAACTGGTCTTTGATGGTGGTAGTTTCCGCATCAATTTCATGAATCGTGAAGTATATGTGCGTAACGAACTCAAACACCTGACACCGAAGGAGTTTAACCTACTCGGCGTGCTGGTGCGGAATGCAGGTCGTGTGGTCACCCGTACTGATCTTGTCACACAGGCATGGGGCGAAGAATATAGCGATGCTATCGACAGCCTCAAACTCTATATCCATTACCTGCGACAGAAGCTCGAAAATAACCCGAACCAACCGGATTATATCCTGACCTCGCGTGGTGTTGGCTATCGCTTCGCCAATCGCTAAGCACATACATTCTCTTATCACTATCGACGGGCACAGTTGAACTGTGTCCGTTTTTTTATGGAAAAACGGTGTCACATTTTCTGCTTAATCATGTGTTTAAGTGCCCATGTTAAACTCAAAATATGACTAGAGAGACAGCATAAAACAGGGGAAGCTATATGCCGAAACAAAATAAGACGAACACGACAGATGAAAAAAATGGTGCATCATCACAAGACCCACTCATTGTTATTGCATCCAATCGTGGACCGTTTTCGTTCGCACAAGATGAGGATGGCAATCTCACTTATACGCGCGGTCAGGGCGGGTTAGTCACCGCACTCGCCGGTGTCGCGGAAAAACATAATGTGCTCTGGGTTGCCTGTGCGCTCAGTGAAGCGGATGAAATGTGGGCAAAGCAACATGACGATAAACCGGTGGAGATGGACGGCACAAAATTACAACTTCTGCGCGTAGATAGTGAGCGTTATAATCAATATTACAATCAGATTTCTAATCCCCTACTCTGGTTTTTGCATCATCAATTATGGGACACACCCCGCCAGCCCACCTTTAATAAAAGTCTGTGGTCTGCATGGTATGAGGGATACGTCGAAATCAATAAACAAATGGCAGAGTTGATCGCGGAGAGTGCCAAAGATTATGAGGGACCCGTCGTCATTTTCCCGCAAGATTATCATCTCTATATGGTGCCGAAATTTTTACGAGATTTATTAGGCGACAAAGTACAGATTCAACACTTTTTACACATCCCCTGGCCCGGACCGGATGCCTGGCGCTTACTTCCATCAGAAATCCGCGAATTCATTTTCACCAGTTTTCTAAAATGTGACCGTATCGGGTTCCAAACACGGCGGGACGCATTCAATTTTGTACAAACCTGTCGTTTTTACCTGCCGGATGCACACTCTTATGGCAGTCGGGATTCCATTGAGTACGACGGGCGCAAGGTGAAGGCAATCGCCTATCCCATTTCGATTGA